>JAHYYS010000002.1:23450-60207 GCA_019424865.1 bacterium | reverse complement strand
CCAAGCACCAGATGGAGACCGTGGGCGCTGAGCTGCGCAAGAACATGCTCTGGGGCGATGATACGGACCTGGACACTGCCTCCAACTAAAACCAAACGCGAGCCCGGCAGAAGGGACGGCGATTTTCTGTAAAATCGTGCCCCTTCCGCCATGCCGCCTTTCCCATAACGAAGCAAGCCCCGGAGAACCGCATGGCTCTCCGGGGCTTGCTTGTCAGATGAGCTGTTCTCCCAGCGCCAATCCGAATCGGAAGACCGCGGTTGTGGAGAGCAGAAACAGACAGACCAGAGCATAGCCGAACAGGGCTCCGGTCAGCAGCCGTCTGATATTGCCGCTTTCATAGGGGGTGAGCATCTGAAGCCCTCCGTCCAGCAGCATGGGGACCATCAGGAGCAGGACGGCGGGCAGCTGCGGCCGGAACCATGGAAAGGTCGCCAGGGCGAACAGGATCCCGGCCAGTTCTCCGGTACAGCGCGCACAAATGGGAAAGCGCCGGCCCTTATAATGAAAGGAGCGGCTGTCCATACCGTGACACCCAAACACAATGGGCAGCCATTTGTAAAGCCACTGTCTCACATCAGAACGCAGCCAGGCTGACGCCGGCGCACAGGACGAGCACATACCAGAGGGCCGAGAAACCGACCGCCACCAGCGCCCCAATGCCTGCGGCTTTGGCGGTTTTGGGCTTTTGGTCCTTCCAGACCAGGAAGAGAACCAGTCCCACAATGGGAATACAGCAGCCCAGAAGGCCCCAGCCAATTCCGCCGTTGTCCACCACCGGAGGTTCAGAATTCTGGGGAACTCCGCAGGCGGGACAAATCACAGCGCGATCATCGATGGGGGCTCCGCAGTGTCTACAATAAGCCATTCTATTACCTCCCCGTCCGCGTACAACCACCGCGGACTGTTTGATTACAGTATAAGGGGATTTGTCGAAAAAAGCAAGATGCGGGCTGTATTTTGCGGCGATTTTTGTGCTGTAAGCACATGGATGAAAAACTGCTGCGCTTAAAATTCCGGAAAAAGGAAAAATAGGATGTAAAAGAAGACGGAGGCCCCCGGCTGACACCGGGGCCTTCAGCTTGTCAAAAAAGCTCTCCTGCAAGGAGTTTAAGTCGTCCGCAGACGACGGAATAAAATCCTGTCATTTCCGGGGACATGTGCCTCGGAAATGACACCTCTCACGAAATTTTGCCGACAATTTCACAAGAAATCGAGCCTGAAATTTCGTGCGGCCTACTCGAAAAAGTGGCTTGTCAATTTCTATCAATTGACAAGCCACTTTTTCGACAGTCTCAGGCCCCCGGCTTGACACCGGGGGCCTTGTCCTGCGGGGCGCGTATACTGGGATTTGGAGGGAGAAACGCCGGGGCGGCTGGGACAGGGGGACTATTCAGCGGTCAGCTGATACAGGGAGCAGCCATTTTGGGCGGGCACTGCGGCCCAGATCTGTCCGGAGGTCTGATCCGTCAGAAGGCAGGCATTCCCGCCGAGCAATGCCGCGCCGCAGGCGGGGTCGGCGATGGAGGCGTCCTCCACCAAAAGGGCGTTTTGCGTGTCGATCAGGGAGTAGCTGTCGGTGTCCTGGCGGTAGAGGATGGAGTAGGGCTCCAGCTCCTCGCCCGCCTCGTCCAGCAGCAGGGCAGTCTGTACGGGGCGCTGGGTGAGCGCCGCGTCAGGGGCGGGCAGAGGACTGGAGGCGTGAGAGGTGCTGCCGGTGCCGGAGGAGGAGGATCCGCCCGCCTCGGGACTTCCGCTGGAGGAATCGGAGCCGCCGCCGGAGGAACAGGCGGCGAGAGAGAGTACCAGCGCACAGGAGAGCAGGAGGGTTAGAACACGTTTTTTCATGTTGGATGGTCGTTCCTTTCTGGTTATTGTTTCTGCTCGTAAAAAGCGGAGCGGAGGTCAGCGGTGAGGCGAGGGCGGCTCGCTGGGCAGCGTGTGCCGCAGGCGGCTGAGCGTGACGGGGGACATGCCCAGAAAGGAGGCCACGTGCCGGTTGGTAACCTGATCAATCAGCCCCGGATAGGCCTCTAAAAACCACTGGTAGCGCTCCATGGCGGTGCGCTGATGGAGCATGGTCTTGATCTGCCAGTGAGTATGCAGAGAGGACTGAAGCAGGCGGTTGTAGACCTGGACCAGCCGGGGGTCCTGCTCCAGAAAGCGCAGCGCAGTCTCCAGAGGGACCAGAAGCACCTCCGCTTCGGTAAGGGCCTCGATGCTGATGGGGGAGGGGGCCTGGAGGTCAAAGGAGGCCATGGTGGGGGTGCCCAGGTGAAAGCCGAAGCAGTCGGTGATGTCCCGGCCGTTGATGTCCAGAAAAAAGCCGCGCAGGATGCCGGAGAGCAGGAAGGAAATGTGGGGCTGCGGCTCGCCCTCCCGCACCAGAAATTCGCCCCGGGCTATCCGGCGCGCCTGCGTCACAGCACTCAGCTGGCCGACCAGTTCCGGGTCGGTGATATGAAGTACGTCGGTATAAAAGTCAGAAATCTGCAAGGCGCTTCTCCTCTCTGATGATGGGTGCCGGCACTGTAATAAATTATTATAGGGTAAAATAGCATGCCGCGCATTATCACAGGATAACGGCGCGGGAGAAAATTGCGGCCCTTTTACCTTTACCGGGCGGGCGGCTTGTGGTATACTAAGCTTAATTTTGAGCGGCGTCAAGCCGCCGGCTTTGGACGTAAGGAGGCGCTGTTATGGACCTGACCGAGCGCATGGTGAGCAGCCAGACCATATTTGAAGGAAAAATCGTCCGGGTGACCGTGGACGAGGCCCGGCTGCCCAACGGCAGGCTGGCCACGCGGGAAGTGGTGTACCATCCCGGCGGCGTGGCAATTCTGGCCCTGGACACGGACAACCAGGTGACGCTGGTGCGGCAGTACCGCTATCCCATCGGGCAGCTGCTACTGGAGCTCCCCGCGGGCAAGCTGGATGCCGGAGAGGATCACCTGCCCGCGGCCAAGCGGGAGCTGAGCGAGGAGACCGGCCTGGAGGCGGAGGAATACACCTATCTGGGCCATATTCTGGCCTCCCCCGGCTTTTGCGACGAGTCGCTGCACATGTATCTGGCCCGGGGGCTGAAGCGGTCGGCTCAGCACCCGGACGAGGACGAGTTTCTGGATGTGGTCACCATGCCCTTTGCGGAGCTGGCGGACCGGGTGATGGACGGCACCATCGCGGACGCCAAGACGGTGGCGACGGTATTAAAGGTAAAGGTGCTGCTGGGACTGTAAGGTCCCGCGGCGGAGAGGAGGCATTCCCTTGGGAAAGACCATCCTGATAGTAGAGGATGAGCAGAATATTGTGGATATCCTGTCCTTTAATCTGGAGCAGGAGGGATATGACACGCTGGAGGCCTATGACGGCCCCACGGGGCTGCAGCTGGCGCTGGAGCAGAATCCGGATTTGATTTTGCTGGATCTGATGCTGCCCGGCATGAACGGCTTTGACGTGTGCCGGGAGGTGCGCCGGTCGGGGTCCTCCACCCCCATCCTGATGCTGACCGCCCGGGAGGAGGAGGCCGACAAGGTGCTGGGGCTGGAGCTGGGCGCGGACGACTATATTACAAAGCCCTTCTCCATGCGGGAGCTGCTGGCCCGGGTCAAGGCCAACATCCGCCGGGTGTCCATGTCCCCGGCTGCGCCGAAGGAAGAGGAGGAGAGCGGGGACACAATCCGGCTGGGCCGGGTGTCCATTGACCGGGGCAAGGCGACAGTTTTCAAGGACGGACGTCCCCTGGAGCTGACGCAGCGGGAGTATGACCTGATTTGCTTTTTGGCCGCCCAGCCCGGCAAGGTGTTCTCCCGGGAGGCCCTGATGGAGCACGTGTGGAATTATGAGGGCTATGTGGGCGACGTGCGGGCGGTGGATGTGGCTGTGCGCCGCCTGCGGGAGAAAATTGAGGACGACCCCGCCGCACCCAAATTTATTTTGACCAAGCGGGGAATGGGATACCTGTTCGCGGAGTGAGCCGGGCCGGTCTGGATGGATATCACGACAAAGAGAAAGGAGGTCCCCGCTATGCGCAGCCTGCACACCAAGCTGGTTATGATTATGGTGCTGCTGATCATGTCCCTGATGCTGGTGGTGGGGGCCTTTCTGGTCAACTCCGTCACCGCCTTTTATCTGGAGGACTTCTATTCCCAGATGTCGGAGGTGTTCGCCGACCAGGCCCTGTACGACGACCTGACCACCGAGACGGAGGGGGAGGAGAGCGGGGCGGATATGCTGGCCAGCGTCCTCAATGCCTATGCCGGCGAGCTGGGGGTGGACGGGCGCAACCGCAAGCTGTATATTCTGGATGACAAGGGCGCCTGTCTGATCTATCCCGACGGGGAGAGCGGGCAGCTGGAGTATACCAACAACCTCAGCCACGCCCTGCTGACCGGCGAGGTGGGGGACGAGAGCAGCCTCTCCCTGGACTATATGGATGTGGCCGTCCCCATTCAGCGGGGGGACGACCACTATGTGATCTATATCTATGACAACAAGGCCACGGCTAACGATCTGACCGACCAGATGTTTTTGCTGATTATGGAGGCGCTGCTCTTCGGACTGGTGATTTCCATCCTGCTCTCCTTCCTGCTGTCCAAGACCATGGTCACCCCCATCCAGCGCCTGACAGAGGGGGCCATGCGGGTGGCGGAGCGGGACTTCTCCCGCAAAATCGAGGTGTCGTCCCGGGATGAAATCGGCGTGCTTACCGACACCTTCAACGACATGGCGGGCCAGCTGCAGGACACCCTGCGGCAGGTGGAAAACGAGCGCAACAAGCTGGACACCCTGTTTCTCCATATGACCGACGGCGTGGTGGCCTTTTCCCTGGAGGGGAAGGTGATCCACTCCAACCCCGCGGCCGCCCGCATGCTGCACCAGTCCATCGGGCCGGATACCGGCTATCAGCAGCTGTTTGGGGCCATCGCCCCCCTGGAGCAGGTGCTTCAGGCCCCCGACCACCTGGAGGGGGAGCAGCGGGTGCAGGAGAGCGTGCTGCAGGTGCTGCTGGCCCCCTTTGACCGGGGGCGGGAGGGCGGCGGCGTGCTGGCCGTGCTCCACGACGTGACGGAGGAGCGGAAAAATCAGGAGATGCAGCGGGAATTTGTGGCCAATGTCTCCCACGAGCTGCGCACCCCCCTGACCAACATCCGCTCCTATGCCGAGACGCTGACAGAGCGGGCCGGGAACATCTCCCCGGAGACAGAAAAGAAGTTTTTGGGCGTCATCCTGGGGGAGAGCGACCGCATGACCCACATTGTCCAGGATCTGCTCACCCTGTCCCGGCTGGACTCCGGGCGCTCCGAGCTGAAGCTGGCCCGCTTCTCCTTTGGGGCGGCGGTGCAGGATCTGTACAACGCGGTCTACATGGAGGCCCGGCGGCACAACCATAGGCTGGAGCTGAAGCTGGAGGAGGAGCTGCCCGAGATTGTGGCCGACCGGGAGCGGGTGCTTCAGGTCATGATGAATATTGTGTCAAATTCTATCAAGTATACCCCGGACGGGGGGCATATCACCATCTCGGCCGGCCGCCGGGCGGACCGGGTGTGGATGGTGGTGGACGATGACGGCATCGGCATTCCCAAGGAGGACCGGGCCCGGATTTTTGAGCGGTTTTACCGGGTGGACAAGGCCCGCTCCCGCCAGTCCGGGGGCACCGGGCTGGGGCTCTCCATCGCCAAGGAGCTGGTGGACCGCCACCAGGGCACCCTGACCCTGGAGGACAAGGAGGGCCCCGGACTGGCCGTCCGGCTGGAGCTGAGGATCGGAGGGCCGGAGCATGGGTAAAAAAGGCCGGCGCCGGCTGATTGAGCTGGGCAAGGACGTGCTGATTGTGCTGCTGACCTGTTCCGCCCTGTGGCTGGCGGGCCGGACACAGCTGATGGGGCCGCTGAGCGGCCTGCTGTCGGAGGAGAAGCCCCAGACCAGCCCGGAGCAAAACCAGAGTGAGGGACAAATAGAGTCGGTGCACCCCATGCGCATTACCGCAAGCCTGCCTGTGGAGGGCGGCAGCGGAGTGCGGTGCGCCGTGCAGTATGATGAGGCGGCCTGCGACGCCCTGTTCCAGCAGGTGGCCGGCCTGCTGGTGGAGGCGCTGTCCAGCGCGGAGGAGCCTGAGGCCGTCACCCGGGAGGTGTGGGAGCAGGCCCTGACCACAGCTCCGGGGCTGTGCTTTGATTTTCAGGGCACCATGCCGCTGCCCGTTTTGAACCGGTGGCTGGCGGGGGACGACGGAACCCTGACTGCCTGCGTGCGCCGTCTGGCCCTCGCCGTCCGGGGGGACGGAGTGGCGCTGTTCTACCAGAGCGAGGAGGACGGGGGGTACTACTGCTGCCGGACGGAGGTGGTCAACCCCGCCCATCTGGAGCAGGGGCTGGCCGGGCTGTCGGGCAATGGGGCATTCTATGCCTTTGAAGATGAGACCTATCAGATGCTGGACCCGGATACGCTGCTGACCGCCCAGGCCCCCGCCCCCGCAGTGTACACGGCCGCCGTCCCCGCCCCGGGCGGGCAGGAGGGGCTGAGCCGGCTGATGGAGGATCTGGGGATGTCCCCGGGCTCCAGCGTCTTTTACCCCGCCGGAGATGAGCAGGTGGCGCGCAGCGGCAGCGAGTCCATCCGCCTGTCCGACAGCGGCGCCGTCTTTTACCTGGCGGGCGAGGAGGACGGACATTTTTCCCTGAGCGAGGGGAGCGGAATGGCCGACTGGGTGGAGTACTGCCGCCAGCTGGCGGCAGCCTCCGTGGGCCGCCGCTGCGGGCAGGCCCGGCTGTATCTCCAGTCCGTACAGGAGACGGCGGGGGGCTGGACCGTGGACTTTGGATACAGCCTGAACGGAATCCCGGTGTGGCTGGAGAGCGGCTATGCGGCCCGCTTTATCATTCAGCAAAACCGGGTGGAGCAGATGGTGCTGTATCTGCGCAGCTATACCCAGACGGGGGAGAGCACGGCGGTGCTGCCGGCGCGGCAGGCCGCCGCCGCGCTGGAGGCCCAGGGCCTGACGGGGGAGGAGCTGCTGCTGGTGTATCTGGACTCCGGCGGGGATACCGTGTCAGCCGACTGGGCTGCCGCCGGCAGTGCTTCCGGGGAGGCGTAAAAGATGGAGTGGTCCAAGCTGAAGAATATTATCCTGCTGATCCTCCTGATTACCAACCTGTGCCTGCTGGCCTTTGTGGTGCACGGAGAGCTGCAGGACCGGCAGCTTCAGACCCAGGCCCGGGAAAATGCCGTGGCGTTTCTCCGGGAGATGGGCATTCAGGTGGAGGAGAGCCAGGTGCCCCGCCAGATGGAGCTGCTGCCCCAGACGGTGGAGCGGGACCAGGAGGCGGAGGGAAACGCCGCCGCCGCGCTGCTGGGGGGGACGGTGCTGATCGAACCCCGGGGCGGAGAGGTATACCGCTACTATAACGACAACGGAGAGATTCAGTTTCACAGCGACGGGTCCTTCCAGGCGGAGTTTGTCTCCGGGCTGTTCTCCGTGGGGGAGAACCGGGAGCAGGGCTGCCTGGCGGTGCTGCGGGCCATGGGGTTTGAGGGGGAGCTGCTGGAGGAGACGGAGGAGGCGCTGACCTTCCGCCAGACCTGGCAGGGCTATCCCCTGTTTACGCGCCAGGCGACGCTGGTGTGCCGGGAGGGCAGCGTGCGGCAGATCACCGGTGGGCGGCGGCTGACCGGGGAGCCCGTCCCGGATGCCAGCCAGACCCCCATTACGGTGGCTACGGCGCTGCTCTCTTTTTCAAATGGTCTGAACACCCTGGGAGATGTGTGCAGCCGGATTGACGCCATTACGCCGGGGTATGTCAGCGCGGTGTCCCTGTCCGGCCCCATGACGCTGACCCCGGTGTGGCGGATTACCACCGACACCGGGGCCTATCAGCTGGATACCCTCACCGGTAAGGTGAGCCGGGTGCTGTAAGGGGCGGTTTTCCCCTCCCCCTGCGGGCGGGCCGTGTTATAATGGGGGATATCAACCTGGCCCACGGGTGCCGGAAGGCGCCTGTGGGCGGAGAGGAAGCGTGGAAATTTGGATAAAACAAGCCCGATCGGGGTGATTGATTCGGGAATCGGGGGCTTCAGCGTGGCCCGGCGGGTGCAGCGGCTGCTGCCGGAGGAGGATTTGGTCTATCTGGGGGACGGGGCTCACATCCCCTATGGCAACCACCCGGAGGAGACCATTGTGGCCATGGCCCGATATATGTTTTCGTTTATGGAGGAGAAGGGGGTCAAGGCCCTTTTGGTGGCCTGCAACACCATCTCCTGTGTGGTGGACCGGTGCCGGGACGCGGTGTCCTGTCCCGCGTTCAACGCGGTGCAGGCGGGGGCGGACGCGGTGGCGGCGATGGATGTGGAGAAGGTGGGCGTGATTTCCACGGTGTTCACCCACAACTCCCGCTGCTATCCCGAGCGGATTTTGGCCCAGAGCCCCAAAAAGCTGGTGGTGCTCAGCTGCGGCTGCCCGGACCTGGCCCGGATGGTGGAGCACAATCTGGGGGACCCCGCCGGCATGCGGGAGGTGGAGGGAGAGCTGCGCAAGGAGCTGGACCACATGGTGCTGGAGGACAAAATTCAGTGCTGCGTCCTGGGCTGTACCCACTATCCCCTGGTGGAGGACAGCATCCGCAGGCTTTACCCGGGGCTGCCCCTGGTGGATCCGGCGGAGCAGATGGCCCTGGAGCTGAAGAACTATCTGGAGGGGAACGGGCTGCGCCGGGACCCGGGACGGCCCGGACGGCTGTCTATTTATACCACGGGGGATGTGGCGGAGTACGCCCTGCGGGCCCGGCAGGTGGGGCTGGAGCGGGTGGACTTGGTGAGCTTCTATCCGCCCATGGAGGTATAGCAGGTCCTGATACACAGAAAAACAGGCGGGGAGGAGGACAAACCGCCTGATACGCGACACACAGAAAGAAAGGAGGGCACCGACGATGCAGGAACAGCTGACCTACGCCGTGCCCACACTGTTTGGACTGGAGGGGCTGTGCGCCGACGAGATGCGCCGCCTTGGGATGGAGGACGTGCGGGCGGAGAACGGCCGGGTGCTGTGCACCGGGCCGGCGGCCTGCCTGCCCCGGCTGAATCTGAATCTGCGCACGGGAGAGCGGGTGCTGCTGGTGCTGGGGACCTTTCCGGCCCGGGACTTTGACGCTTTGTTTGAGGGAACCCGGGCCCTGCCCTGGGAGCAGTTTATCCCCCGGGACGGCCAGTTTCCGGTGAAGGGGCACAGCCTGAATTCCCAGCTCCACGCCGTGCCCGCCTGTCAGTCCATTATCAAAAAGGCGGCCGCCGCCCGCCTGGGGGAGAAGTACGGGCTGAACACCCTGCCCGAGACGGGGGGGCTGTACCAGATTCAGTTTTCCATTATGAAGGACACCGTGTCCCTGATGCTGGACACCAGCGGCCCGGGCCTGCACAAGCGGGGCTATCGGGCCCAGGGCGTGGCCGCCCCCCTGCGGGAGACGCTGGCCGCCGCCATGGTGCTTTTGTCCCGGTACCGGGGGCGGGACCCCCTGTGCGATCCCTTCTGCGGCAGCGGCACCATCCCCATCGAGGCGGCCCTCATTGCGAAAAACAGGGCGCCCGGGCTGAACCGGAGCTTCTCCGCCCAGAAGTGGAGCTGGCTGGACAAAAAGCTGTGGCTGGAGGCCGGGGACGAGGCCATGGACGGGGAATTTCACGGCAGCTATGAGATCTGGGGCGGGGACATGGACCCGGACGCCGTTGCGCTGGCCCGGCACAACGCCGCCCTGGCAGAGGTGGACGACATCATAAGCTTTGAGACCGCCGACGCCCGCACCTTCCACTGGGGCGGACTGTACGGCCGGGTGGTGACCAACCCGCCCTATGGAGAGCGCATCATGGAGCGCAGGGAGGCGGAGGAGCTGTACCGGGCCTTTGGGAAGGCCTGGAACAAATTTCCCGAGGGGTGGAAGCTGTACCTGCTCTCCTCCCACACGGAGTTTGAGCGCACCTTTGGCAAGCGGGCGGACAAGAAGCGCAAGCTGTACAACGGGATGCTGAAGTGCGACCTGTTCATGTATCTGTAAGGGGTGGATCTGATGTTTGGCTTTTTGAAGAAGAAAAAGAGCGAAGAGGAGCTGTATCTGGAGGATCTGAATCAGCGAAAGCGGGCCCAAGGCGGCGGAGCAGTCCAGGGCAGCGCCGGGTTTGAATTGAAGGTGGAGGACGTGTTCGCCATCTCCGGCCGGGGAACGGTGGTGACCGGGCGCGTGTCCCGGGGAACGGTTTCCCAGGGAGACCGGGTCCTGATTCGCGGCCGGGAGGGCCGGGTGCTGGAGACGAAGATCGGGGGGATCGAGTCCTTCCGCAAGGCCCGCCGCTCGGCGGCCGAAGGCGATGTGGTGGGCCTGCTGCTCAAGGGGGTCCGGAAGGACCAGGTGGAGCCGGGGGATATTCTGACCGGCGCCTGACCCCGGGAGCGGGCAGAGGCTGTTACAGAAGGAGCGGGATGCCATGCGTCATCTCTTCATTATCAATCCGGCGGCTGGCAAGCCGGAGACCACCTGGCAGCTGGAGGAGCAGCTCCGGCGCGTGCACTTTCCCTATGAGACCGCCTATACCCGAAAATCGGGGGACGCCCTGCGCATTGCCCGGGCGGCGGCGGAGACGGGGGAGCCGGTGCGCATCTATGCCTGCGGCGGAGACGGCACCCTCAACGAGGTGGTCAACGGCGCAGCGGGCTTTGACAACGCGGCCATTACCTGCGTGCCGAAGGGGACGGGCAACGACTTTTTAAAGCTGTTCGGGCCGGACTACCGCAGGCTGTTTTATGACCTGGAGGCTTTGGCCGCGGGCCCCCAGACTCCCTTTGACCTGATGGACTGCAACGGAAAGCTGGGCCTGGACGTGGTGTGCGGAGGCGTGGACGCCCGCATTGCCGCCGGCGTCCACCGCTACAAGGACCTGCGCTTCGTTTCGGGGAGGGGAGCCTATCTGCTGTCCCTGGCGGAGCACGTGCTGTTCCGGGGCATCTGCCGCCCCATGGAGGTGCGGATGGGGGATGTGCGCTATGCCGGGCCCACGGCCATCGTCTGTATCTGCAACGGCAGGCACTACGGCGGCGGCTTCATGCCGGTGGCCGACGCCATGCCGGACGACGGCGTGCTGGATATGCTGCTGGTGGGAAACGTGGGGCTGTCCACCTTTCTGCGGCTGGTGGGCAAGTACGCCAAGGGGCGGTATCGGGACTATCCGGACCTGATACGGGACTTCCACGGGCAGGAGATTACCTGGCGCTCCGACCGGGAGCTGGTAACTGTGGTGGACGGCGAGGTTCTGCGGGATACCGCCTTCACCGTGCGGCTGTCAGAGCGGAAGGTGAACTTTTTTTATCCCGCAGGGGCGAGCTATGCCCCTGAAATTTAGCACTCATTTTTTCTGTTTGTGAACAAGACGTAAATTTTTTTTCTGAGGCCCCTGTTTTTTTCAAAATGGGGGTTGATTTTTTGGATTGAAGCGGTTATTATGATACATGAAGTTAGCACTCAGGGTAAATGAGTGCCAAGACTGATTCAATATTGTTAACTTGAACCATCAATATAAGGAGGAACCTGTTATGAAACTCAAACCCCTGGCTGACCGCGTGGTCGTAAAGTTGGTGGAGGCCGAGGAGACCACCAAGGGCGGCATTATCCTCACCGGAGCCGCCAAGGAGAAGCCCGAAGTGGCTGAGGTCCTGGCTGTCGGCCCCGGCGGACTGGTGGACGGCAAGGAGGTCACCATGACCGTAAAGGTGGGCGACAAGGTCATCACCAGCAAGTACGCCGGCACCCAGGTAAAGGTGGACGGCGAGGAAGTGACCATCGTCCGTCAGAACGACATCCTGGCGATTGTCGAGTAAGGCTGCGGAGACGAATCTGTAAGCCGTCCGCCTTGGGGCCCCATCGCAGATGGGGCGGCGCGGTAAGCGCCGCAGGCCGGCGGAATTCACTTCCGGCGGCCGCAGATCAAATCCCATCGGGGTCCCGCGAAACGAAGTTTCGTGGGAAGGACGGCGAGGAGGTCACCATCGTCCGTCAGAACGACATCCTGGCAATTGTGGAATGAGTCTAGGGGGGACGCTGTCCCCCCTAGATACGAAAGCGGTTCCCAAGGAAACCGCTTTCGATACCCCCCTCGCCTTTCCATGGGAAAGGCGGCCCTGGCCGCGGCGGCCAGGGGTTAAGGTGTCCTGCGCAGGCACATGTCCTGCTTCGGACAATTAAAATGCATTCGCCGCTGCGCGGCGAACCAGGGGCGCTGCCCCTGGACCCCACTCGTTGAATCAACTTTCCTTAAAACTTGGAGGTAATGCTTTATGGCTAAAATCATCTGCTACGGGGAAGAAGCCCGCAAAGCTTTGGAGAAGGGTGTTGACCAGCTGGCCGACACCGTCAAGATCACCCTGGGCCCCAAGGGCCGCAACGTGGTGCTGGACAAGAAGTTCGGCGCTCCCCTCATCACCAACGACGGCGTGACCATCGCCAAGGAGATCGAGCTGGAGGACCCCTTTGAGAACATGGGCGCCCAGCTGGTGAAGGAAGTCTCCACCAAGACCAACGACGTGGCCGGCGACGGCACCACCACCGCCACCCTGCTGGCCCAGGCCATCATTCACGAGGGCCTGAAGAACCTGGCCGCCGGCGCCAACCCCATGGTCATGAAGAAGGGCATCGCCAAGGCCACCGAGGCCGCCATTGGGGCCATGAAGGCCAACAGCCAGAAGGTCAACGGCACCGCTGATATCGCCCGGGTCGGCACCGTCTCCTCCGGCGACGAGAACATCGGCAAGCTGATTGCCGAGGCCATGGAGAAGGTGGGCCACGACGGCGTCATCACCATCGAGGAGTCCAAGACTGCTGAGACCTATTCCGAGGTTGTGGAAGGCATGCAGTTCGACCGGGGCTATATCACCCCCTATATGGTCACCGACACGGAGAAGATGGAGGCCAACCTGGACGACGCCCTCATCCTCATCACCGACAAGAAGATCTCCAACATCCAGGAGCTGCTGCCCATTCTGGAGCAGGTGGTTCAGTCTGGCAAGAAGCTGCTGATCATCGCCGAGGACGTGGAGGGCGACGCCCTGTCCACCCTGATTGTCAACCGTCTGCGCGGCACCCTGAACGTGGTGTGCGTCAAGGCCCCCGGCTTTGGTGACCGCCGCAAGGAGATGCTGCAGGATATCGCCATCCTCACCGGCGGCCAGGTGATTTCCGCCGACGTGGGCCTGGAGCTGAAGGAGGCTCAGCTGTCCATGCTGGGTCAGGCCCGCCAGGTGAAGGTGACCAAGGAGAACACCACCATTGTCAACGGCGCCGGCAGCTCCGAGGAGATCAAGGCCCGCGTTGCCCAGATCAGAAGCCAGATCGAGGTGACCACCTCCGACTATGACCGGGAGAAGCTGCAGGAGCGCCTGGCCAAGCTGGCCGGCGGCGTGGCCGTCATCAAGGTGGGCGCTGCCACCGAGGTGGAGATGAAGGAGAAGAAGCTGCGCATCGAGGACGCCCTGAACGCCACCCGCGCCGCTGTGGAAGAGGGCATTGTGGCCGGCGGCGGCACTGCCTATCTGAACGCCATCCCCGCCGTGGAGAAGCTGATGGCCGACGCCGAGGGCGACGAGAAGACCGGCATCCAGATTGTGGCCCGCGCGCTGACCGCTCCCGTGAAGCAAATCGCTGCCAACGCCGGCATCGACGGCTCTGTGGTTCTGGAGAAGATCAAGGAGTCCGGCAAGACCGGCTATGGCTTCGACGCCTACAAGGAGGAGTACTGCGACATGATCCCCGCCGGCATCGTGGATCCCACCAAGGTGTCCCGCTCTGCCCTGGAGAACGCCGCCTCCATCGCCAGCACCCTGCTGACCACCGAGGCGCTGGTGGCCGACAAGCCCCAGCCCCCCGCACCGATTGCCCCTGCCAACCCCGATATGGGCGGCATGTACTAAGCGAAAGCCAGGAAAGCCCTGCGGCAGCTGCCGCAGGGCTTTTTCTATGGGGGCTGGGGCTTGTCGGCCGGGCCGACCACCGGGGCCCCCAGGGGAAACCGCGTGAAGCGGTTTCGCTGGGGAGAGGAGGAGCGGCGGAGTGAGCGAGCCCCGCCGCCTGAGGCGGGGCGAGGGATATGGAGCGCGCGACGACGAAGCCCCCCGCACCGATTGCCCCCGCGAACCCCGATATGGGCGGCATGTACTAAGAAGCGCGAAGGCGTGCGGAGCAGCGCGGATGGACCGGAGCGAGGGCACGAAACGGAAAAGCCGCAAAGCGGCCCCGTTCCGGGCCCGAGACGGAGGGAAGCCGCGCGTCGCGCAGCCGCCGCAGCGTGACATGGCAATGCAATACGATTTCCAAAGCTCCACGGCCCTGTGCCGCAGGGCTTTTTCTATGGGGCTGGGGCTTGTCGGCCGGGCCGACCACCGGGGCCCCCAGGGAAACCGCGTGAAGCGGTTTCGCTGGGGAGAGGAGGAGCGGCGGAGTGAGCGAGCCCCGCCGCCTGAGGCGGGGCGAGGGATATGGAGCGCGCGACGACGAAGCCCCCCGCAGCGGTTGCCCCTGCCAACCCCGACATGGGCGGCATGTGCTGTTTGCAGAGCTGCTCCGCTTTTATTTTAAAGCCATTCCCCGTATCTGCGGACATAGCTGCTTTTGATCCAGGTAGCCAAAGCCATATACCCGAGGATAAACAAAGCCAACCACAGGAAATAGACCGGGGGAAGAGACATCAGCCCCAGCGCAGTCCCAAGTGGAGTGAAGGGAATCATGGTGACGGCGGCAATTCCGGAAAAGGTCAGCGCCATCACCGGAGCAGAGGCGCGGCTGTGCACAAAGGGGAGTTTCGGCGTGCGGAGCATGTGGATGACAAGGGTCTGGCTCCACATGGATTCGACAAACCACCCAGTCTGGAACAGGGCTACATACAGCGCCTGCGCGGTCGGATCGGTCAGTTGGGTGTACAGCTGCCCGCCCGTCAGCATGGGACAGAGCACAAAGTACATCAGAAGATATGTGGCGATGTCAAATACCGAACTGGCAGGACCGATCCACAGCATGAACCGGCTGATACCCGAGGCATCCCATTTCCGAGGAGCTTTGAGGTATTCCGCATCCACATTGTCCCAGGACATGGCGGTGCAGGAGATGTCATAGATCAGGTTCAGCAAAATAAGGTGGATCGATGCCATGGGCAGGAAGGGCAGGAACGCGCTGGCCGCCAATACGGAGAACATATTGCCGAAGTTGGAAGAGGCGGTGATCTTGATGTACTTGATCATGTTGGCATAGGTCTTTCTGCCCTCGATGACACCCTGTTCCAGCACCTTCAAGTCCTTCTCCAGCAGGACCACGGAGGCGGTCTCCTTGGCGATGTCCACTGCCGTATCCACAGAGATCCCAACGTCCGCAGCCTTCATGGCGGCCGCATCGTTGATGCCGTCCCCCATATAGCCCACGCTGCGGCCATTTTCCCGCAGGACCCGGACAACGCGGGCCTTCTGCTCCGGCGAGAGCTTGGCGAACACCGTGACGCGCTCCGCCAGTATTCCCAGCTCCCGGTCGTTCAGCTCCTCCAGGTCAGAACCCAGAAGGATCCGGTCCGCATCCAGCCCCACCTGCCGGCAGATGGTACGGGTAACCTTTTCGTTGTCGCCGGTCAGAATTTTTACGCGGACGCCATACTCTGTCAGAGCCTGGATTGCCGCCCGGGTGGTCTCCTTAGGCGGGTCCAGAAATGCCAGGAAGCCGATCAGTACCATGTCGGATTCGTCCGCCACGGAGAACTGGCCCACCGGGGCGGGGTTGGTCTTCTGGGCCACAGCGATGACCCGCATCCCGTTCTCGTTCAGTTCATCCGACCTGGCCAGAACCAGCCGGCGCACCTCGTCCGTCAGCGGGCGGACCTCCCCGCCGCACTCGGCCCAGGCGCAGCACTTGAGCATCTCCTCCACGGCGCCTTTGGTGACCAGCTGGGTTTTGCCGTCCCGGTCCTGAACCACCACACTCATCCGGCGGCGCTCGAAGTCAAAGGGGATCTCATCCACCTTCGTATAGCGATCCGTTATATCTCCGGCCCCCAGCGCCTGCTGCTTGGCGATGACCGCCAGATCAATGAGGTTTTTCAGCCCCGTCTGGAAGCAGCTGTTCAAAAACGCATGGCGCAGGACCCGATTGTCCTCCTCGCCGTCAATGTTCAAATGGTATTCCAACACCACTTTGTCCTGGGTCAGCGTGCCGGTTTTGTCCGTGCACAGGATGTCCATGGAGCCCAGGTTTTGAATCGCGTTCAGATTCTTGATAATGACCTGCTGGCGGCTCATGGCCATGGCGCCCTTGGCCAGAGAGGCGGTGACGATCATAGGCAGCATCTCCGGGGTCAGGCCCACCGCCACAGAGATGGCGAACAGGGACGCCTGCATCCAGTCTCCCTTGGTGAAGCCGTTGAGGAACAGTACAACAGGCACCATGATCAGCATGAAGCGGATCAGTACCCAGGAGACGGCATTGACACCCTTTTCAAAGGCGGTCTTTGGGGGCTTTGTATTCAGATCCTTGGCCATCATGCCCAGCATGGTGTCGTTGCCCACGGCCAGCACGATGGCCTTGGCGCTGCCGCTGACCACGCTGCTGCCCATAAAGGCCAGATTTTCCATGCCGGTCAGGGAATCCTGCCGCTGGACGGGAGCGGCCAGCTTTTCTGCCGCTTCGCTCTCACCGGTCAGCGCCGACTGGCTGAGGAAAAGATCCTTGGCGCTGAGGATCCGCAGATCCGCCGGGATCATGTCTCCGGCAGAGAGATGCACCAGGTCCCCCACTACAATCTCTTCCAGGGGGAGTTCGGCTTTCTCTCCCGCCCGCTCCACGCAGGCCGTGGTGTGGAGCATGCCGATCAGTTTTTCCGCCACATTCCCGCTGCGGGTTTCCTGCACAAAGCGGAGGACCCCGGAGATGAGGACCATAACGGCGATGATAAGGACCGTGGCGTAATTCTGCTCCCCCGGCTCAGCCAGGGCGATGTCCGTAAAAGCGGAGATGGCCCCCAGCGCCAGCAAAATCACCGCAAAGGGGTTGATAAAGGCGGAGAACAGCCGCTTTACAGCGGACTCCCGCCTCCCGCAGGTGAGAAGGTTTGTCCCGCAGGCTTCCCGGGAGCGGCGCGCCAGTTCCGGGGTGAGGCCGTCTCCGGGCGTGCCGTACTGCTTCAGAATTTCCGCCTCCTCGTGGGCGGCCGCCCAGTACAGGCGCTCCCGGATGGCATCCGTGCGCACCATACGCTCCGTCAGGCGCGCGGTGGCGAGTTTCTTCCTGGTCTTCTTCATGGTTCTGTACCTCCAAACTTGAAAATTTTTGCGGCGCAATTTGGAAGGGGTACAGTGCAGGGAAGGAAGAAGGATCGATTTATAATATGGTCAGCGATGTCTGTTCAGAAAGGAATGGACGGCAAAGCCGCGCCTCCCTTCTGACGGCGATCCCACTTCGTCCAACAGAACTTGCACTGCTACTGCTTCCTGTGTCCATTCCTTTCACCTCGCTTGTTTTTGTGTGATGTTGTATATCTGATCGCCCGAAGGCGTTATTTCCCAGAAAAGGGCATGAAAAAGCCATCGCTCCGTAAGGATTCCCTCACAAAACGATGGCGGAGAGGCGTGGTGGAACAACCGCTATGGGCAAAGTTTCCCGCAGCAGTCCTGCAAGCATCGTTTTGTGGCCGGATGATAAGATTGACTGTACTCCACGAGGGGCACCTCCAGTGAAAAAGAAAACTCCCGTATGTCCGGTAAACATACGGGAGCACAAAGACTCTGTACGTTCGTCTGAGCTTTAACTCTGCAGGGCGGTGAAACTGTGTTATGATACACCTTGCGTTCGATGTACCCTGTTCAAACCAACTCATGGTGTCTCCACCATTTCGCGGCAACAGTCCATATCCCAGCAGGAGCCTTACCTACCGAACGAGGCTACCTTACCACAATCCAAACAGACTTGTCAAGAAAAATTTTCTTGCAGGGAGTCTGACCATTCGCTCTATAGGCGCGGGGCCTGCGGGCCCCGCACTGACGGCCCTGGCTTCTGCGCTCCCGGCGGGCGCGGGGAGATTTTGCACAGGCATAAGCAGAATTTTACAAAAACCCGACCTTCTGGTCCTATATTACAGTGGAAATTTCCGTGGAGGTGTGATATGATAAGGGCAGAATATACTCCGGGCGCGGCCGCGCTTTGGGGGGAAAGGAGTTTGTATGGGTCCGAGCACAATTTGGCTTATCGTGCTGGTGGTGCTGATAGCGGGCGAGGCGGCTACTGTGGGGCTGACGTTTATCTGGTTCGCCATTGGGGCCCTGGGAGCCCTGATTACGGCCTGGCTGGGCGGAGCGATCTGGCTTCAGGCAGTGGTCTTTCTGGCGCTGTCCGCGCTGGCGCTGGTGCTGGTCCGGCCGCTGGCCACGCAGTTTCTGAAAACCAGCCGCACCCCGACCAACGCCGACCGGGTGATCGGCAGGACCGCTCTGGTCACCGAGACCATTGACAATGTGGAAGGCAAGGGCCAGGTGAATATCTCCGGACAGGTCTGGTCGGCCAGAAGTCAGAGCGACGTGGTGATTCCGGTGGGCACCGAGGTAAAGGTGCTGCGGATTGAGGGCGTCAAGGTCTTTGTGGAAGCACTGTGACAGGCGGCGCGCTGCTGCACGGACGAGCCGGTTACATAATGTTTGAGGAGGAGAGATTATGGAGTTCTTTCTGAGCGTATTGCCCTGGATCATTGTAATACTGCTGGTTTTAATCGTTCTGGGTTCCTGCATCAAGGTGGTTCCCCAGTCCCGGGCCTTTGTCGTGGAGCGCCTGGGCGCCTTCCGCACTGTGTGGGGCGTGGGCCTGCATTTCAAGGTCCCGCTGTTTGAACGGGTGGCGAAAAACGTTTCTCTGAAGGAGCAGGTGGTGGATTTCCCGCCCCAGCCCGTGATTACCAAGGATAACGTCACCATGCAGATCGACACCGTCATCTACTTCCAGATCACCGACCCCAAGCTCTACACCTACGGCGTGGAGCAGCCCATGAGCGCCATCGAGAACCTGACCGCCACCACCCTGCGTAACATCATCGGCGATCTGGAGCTGGACCAGTCCCTCACCAGCCGGGACCACATCAACGGTCAGATGCGGGCCATTCTGGACGAGGCTACCGACAACTGGGGCATCAAGGTCAACCGGGTGGAGCTGAAGAACATCATGCCGCCCCGGGACATCCAGGAGTCCATGGAGAAGCAGATGCGGGCCGAGCGGGAGCGCCGGGAGGCCATCCTCCAGGCCGAGGGCCAGAAGCAGTCTCAGATCCTGGTGGCTGAGGGCGAGAAGCAGTCCGCTATCCTGCGGGCCGACGCGGCCAAGCAGGCGGCCATCCTTCAGGCCGAGGGCGCCAAGCAGGCCCGGATCCTGGGGGCCGAGGCCGAGGCTGAGGCCATTTTGAAGGTGCAGCAGGCCACCGCCGACGCCATCCGTCTCATCAATGAGGCCGACCCCGGCGACGGCGTGATCAAGATCAAGGCCCTGGAGGCCTTTACGGCGGCGGCCAACGGCAAGGCCACCAAGATCATCGTGCCCAGCGAGATCCAGGGTCTGGCCGGGCTGGCCGCGGCGGCCAAGAGCGTCTTCGATACCGAGGACCCCAAGGCGGCAGAGGGCAGGCCGGGACCCAAGGCGTAAGAAACGAAAAAGCTGCATGGCAAAACTGCATGGCCTTTGGCCATGCAGTTTTGAGACTGTCGAAAAAGTGGCTTGTCAATTTCTATCAATTGACAAGCCACTTTTTCGAGTAGGCCGCACGAAATTTCAGGCTCGATTTCTTGGGAAATTGTCGCCCAAAATTTCGTGAGAGGTGTCATTTCCCAGGCACATGTCCTTGGAAATGACTGGATTTCATTTTATTCCGCCGCCTGCGGACGGCGGAACTCCTTGCAGGAGGGCTTTTTTGACACGCTGAAAACTGCATGGCCAAAGGCCATGCAGTTTTTCGGTGTGTCGAAAAAGCCAGGTTTGTTCCTTCGTATTTTAATGGAAATTTAAATTGATTTTTCCATGCCATTTGATAGAATGGGGAGGAGACCGGGCCTGCCCGGAGAAAGGACGGTATGTTATGAGAAAGAAGCTTTTGGCCCTGGTGATGGTGCTGGGGCTGCTGGGGAGCGCGGTACCTGTACTGGCTGCGGAGGAGCCGGCGGTGCAGCCCGTTCCCGCCTGGGCCTATGGGGTGCTGGCGGACGGCTACGCCATGGGGCTGTTCGGGGATGATCTTTACACCAGCCACAGCCAGCCCGTGACCCAGGAACAGGTGGACGCCCTGGCCCAGACAGTGGCGGACAAGCTGGCACTGCTGGGCGTGGCCCAGCGGGAGCCCGACCAGGAGGGGCTGGTGCTGGATACCACCCGGGGCGGCGTGGTCAACGCCCTGTATCAGGCGGCGGCCGCCTATGCGTTCCCCGGCGTGGAGGAGGGGCCCGTGGCCTTTATGACCGGCGCGGGCGCCCTGTGCGGCGACGGCACCGGCCTGAATTTGGACCGGACCTGCACCCGGCTGGAGGCCGTGACCATGGCCAACAGCCTGATTCTCTCCCTGTATGACCAGCAGAACGCGGGCTCCCTGGGCCTTTTGTGGAAGGCCACCAAGGGGGACAACACCCTGTATCTGCTGGGGAGCATCCACACCGACCGAAACAACGTGTATCCCTTCCACAAGCAGCTGCGGGACATTATCCTGAACGCCGACCAGGTAACCTTTGAGCTGGACTTCAATGATCAGGCGCAGATTGCCGAGTTTGCCGCCATGCAGATGTACTCCGACGGCACCACCCTGGCCGACCACATCTCCCCGGAGCTGTATCAGGTGGTGGTGAACACGGCGGGTATGATGGGGATGGACGAGGCGGCCATTGCGCAGTACAAGGCCTGGGCCCTGGCCAGCTCCTTCCAGTCCCTGGCCATGCTGGATGATGAGACCACCGGCGCCAACGCCATGGCCATCGACCTGTATGTAAATTCCAAGGCGGCCAACGCCGGCATCCCCATTGACGCGGTGGAGACCTATGCCTTCCAGGGGGGCATCTTCGACAGCCTGTCCCCGGAGTACCAGGAGGTCTATCTGGCCAGCGGCCTGCTCATGTGCCTGGACGTGAACACCATGGATCAGGCCACCAAGGATGCCATCACCGCCGTACTGGGGGAGGATGCTCTGAAGCCCGCCACCCAGGAGGCGATGGAGGCGGAGGTCGCCCAGATCGGCATTTGGATGGACCAGTGGAAGGCACGGGACACCGAGGGCTTTGCCGCCGCCTATCCCAAGGATACGATCATTCAAAGCGATGACGAGCTGAACAGCAAGCTGTTCACCGACCGGGATCCCGGTATGATTCAGTATGCCGCCGACTACCTGAGCCAGGAGGGCTCCCACACCGGACTGATGGTGGTGGGCGCCGGCCACATGATCGGCAATACCGGCATTGTCCAGGGGCTGAAGGACCTGGGCTATGCTGTGGAGGTTGTCTCCAAGCCCTGATTTTTACGGGGAAACGTTCGAAAGGAGAAAAACGGCGGGCTGCCTGAAAGGCGGCCCGCTGGCTTTTATGTGCGCTTTTCCAGGCGGATCACCAGAGCGGTGCGGTCATCCGTGACCTCCCTGGGGCTTTGAAGAATCAGCTCCCGGGCCAGATCCTTGGGGCTCTCCCCGTCAAAAGCGGCCAGCTTGTCCCGCAGCCAGCTGTCATCCCCGGTGCCGCACACGCCGTCGCTGACCATCAGCACGCAGTCGCCGGGAGCCAGGCGGAGGGAAAACTGATCCAGCGCGCCGCTCTCCCCCCCGGCCAGCCCGGCGGGCAGGGAGGCGGCGGTGAGCCGCTGGACGCTGGCCCCCTTCTTTACATAGGTGGGGGCGGCGCCCAGCTTGAACAGCTGCCCGTCCCCCGTGAACAGATCCACCTGGAGCAGGTCCACGGTGGTAAAGCCCCCCGTCTCCTCCCCACGGAGCGCCAGGGCGGAGGACAGGGTGGTCAGGGCGTGGCGGGTGTCCATGCCCGCCTGAAGGAACTGCTCCAGCAGGCGCACGGCCAGGGAGCTCTCCCGGTTGGCCTCCGGTCCGCTGCCCATTCCGTCGCACAGCAGGACATACAGCTGCCCGTCGGAGCGCTTGAAGTAGGTGCCCGCGTCGCCGCTCACCGTCTCGCCGGTTTTTTTCTGGGCGGCCACCCCCGCCAGCGCCATCAGGGGCTCCTGCTGGATCAGGGAGAGGAAGCCCTCCTCCTCCCGATCCACCCGCAGGGGGGCGCCCAGCAGAGCGGACAGGTCCGACAACCGGCTGGGGCGGGAGAGCTCGGCGCAGCCCGCGCCCTCCGCCTCCACCCGCAGCAGCCCCCGGCTGTCCCGAAAGACCGCGGTGCGCACCTCCAGCCCCAGTTCGGCGGTCCGGGCCCGCAGCCTGCGGTCCCCGGCGGGGTCGGGGACCAGCTCGCGGCTGAGCTCCGCCGCGGCGGCGCCCAGCACCTCGGAGAGCTGGGCGTACTGCCGGCACACGGCGGCCCGGCTCTCCCGGATGCGGGCGTTATACTGCCTGCGGTAAAACAGGGCGGTGAGCTCCTCGTTGACGGCGGCAAGAAAGGCGGGAAAATGGATGCACCGGTCGGAGAAGTGCCGGGGAAAGTCCCCGGCCTGGGCCCGGCCCCGCTCCACCATGGCGGGGGTGGCGTCATTCAGGGCGTTGAAGGTGGTGTTGTAGTCCTGTTTCCAGCACCGCCCCCGCAGGGAGCAGCTCCGGCACACCCGGCTGGCGGTCCGGTCAAAGACGGTGGCCACGTCGTTGTCGTTTTCCGGGGGGCGGAAGGCGGAGCGCAGGGAGTCGCACAGGGTCCGGAAGGCACGGGCGGTGTCCTCCAGCTTCTGCCGGGCCAGCTGCCGGCCCTGCAGGTCCACGGGGCCGGGCGCGTCGGGGGCCAGCCAGACGCCCAGCCGGCGGAGCAGCCGCTCGGGGATCAGCAGAAAGGCCAGACAGGCAAAGAGCACCTCGTATAAAATGGACAGGCGCAGCCCCTGATCCCAGGTCCACAGCACCGCAGCCGCGTTGGTCAGGGCATATACCAGGGCGCAGCCCGGCCGGCCCTTGCCCCGGCGCAGTCCGGCCGTCAGTCCGGAGATGCCGTAGGCCATGGTGTACAGCGGCGTGCCGGCCGCCGCCAGGTCCATGGATACCCCGGCGGCCACCCCCGCCACCGCCCCGGTGGACACGCCGCCCCGCCAGGCGGCGGACAGGACCAGCAGGACGGACAAAATTCGGCCCAGAGAGATGTCCTTGTAGAGGTATAATGGGGACAGGGCCATGGCCGCGGTGCACAGCAGCACCAGCCCCCCGGCCCGCCGGGCGGGGGTGAGAAGCCGGTCCGTGCGGCTGGTGCGCATGGGAAGCAGCACCAGCCGGTAGCACCAGGAGGCGGCCACGGTGAGCAGTACCTCCAGCAGGAACCAGATGACATCCACCGTCCGCCAGCCCGCCTGGGAGAGGACGATAAAACCGGTGAAGCCGTTGAACAGTCCGGCCACAAGGGGCATGGCCCAGGGCCGGCGCATGGGCTTCAGGTCATAAAAGGCAAAGGCCACCGCAAAGGTCAGCACGCAGGCGGAGGCGTACCGCAGGCCGCTGGAAAAATCCAGCATGGCAAGATAGCCGAAGCAGGCGCCCAGCAGGGCGGCCGCGCCGCACAATCCGGAGCCCGCGGCTCCCACCAGCGCCACCCCAAAGGGGGCGGAGGCGCCGAATACAGTGGCCCCGGACAGCACCGCGGCCAAAAGCAGGTGGATGCCCGCCTCGGCCCCCAGTGTCAGGGCGGAGGCGGACAGCTGGACCTGGCCGGTCTGGCGGGACTGCTGCCGCAGGCGGGTCAGCTTGGTTTTGAATTCTCTGGCTGTCATGCCGGATTCCTCCTAAATGTAAAAGACAATCGGTTTGAAGCAAAATGGGCGCACAGGGCACCTGAATAACGGTTTCCATTATATTCCATATATTGGAAAAGCGGCGTCGAAACCGGGAGGGCGGAGGCTGACAAATTCCGGCGAAAGGGGAGCGGCTGTCCGGCAGAGGAGAGGCTTGTGTCTATTTCACTGAAAAAGGACATTGGGACTTGTAATTTTACAGGAAATCGAATACAATAAAACGTGTATTGCATTGTTCCTATCCTCAGTGAAAGGAAGGTTGAAACCCATGAAACTGCAAAATGACCTGGGCGAGATCCGGATCAGCAGCGATGTATTTACGGTCATCACCGGAAGCGCTGCCACCAACTGCTATGGCGTGAAGGGTATGGCGGTCCGCTCCACCACGGATGGCCTGGTCCACCTGCTGAAGCGGGAGTCCATGTCCAAGGGAGTCAAGGTCTATTACAACGAGGACGGCACCGTGTCCATCGAGCTGCACATTATTGTGGAGAACGGCGTGAATCTGATGGCGGTGTGCCGCTCCATTATGAGCGAGGTGCGCTATGTGGTCAGCCAGACCACCGGCGTGGAAGTGGCCTCGGTGGATGTGTGCGTGGACTCCATGCGCTTTTAACCATTCGTAGAAAGGAATCGTCGGCTATGATACAAACTATTGATGCGGCGGCATTTCAGCGGATGGTAATCCACGCGGCCGCAGCGATCAGCACCCAGAAGCAGTCCATTAACGACCTGAATGTGTTTCCTGTGCCCGACGGGGACACGGGTACCAATATGTCCCTGACCATCGGGGCCGCTGCCCAGGAGATGAAGAAGAACCACTACGCGGGGGTGGGCCAGGCCGCTCAGGGGGCGGCTTCCGCCCTGCTGCGGGGGGCCCGGGGCAATTCGGGGGTAATTTTGTCCCTGCTGTTCCGGGGCTTTGCCAAGGCGATCCGGGACAAGGAGACGATGGACGGCCGGGATCTGGCCATCGCCCTGGATTTCGGCGTGGCCGCCGCCTACAAGGCGGTCATGAAGCCGGCCGAGGGCACCATCCTCACCGTCTCCCGCCTGGCGGCCGCCCGGGCCGCCGGCTACGCCCGGGAGGACAACACCCTGGAGGCCGTGCTGGAGGCCGCCATTCAGGAGGGGCACGAGGCCCTGGCCAACACCATCAACCAGAATCCCGTGCTGAAAAAGGCCGGGGTGGTGGACGCGGGGGGCAAGGGCTTCCTGGTGATCCTCCAGGGGATGCTGGACGAGCTGCGGGGCCTGCCCATGCCCCAGGAGGAAGAGGAGGCCGGCGCCGCTGAAAAGGCGGAGTTCGGGGCCATGTCCGTGGAGGACATCACCTTTGCCTTTGACACGGTGTTTATCGTGAACAAAAACGGCAGACCGGTGGATCTGGAGCCCTTCCGCGCCTATTTGAACAGCATCGGCGACAGTCTGGTCATCGGCGAGGATGACGAGGCCTTTAAGGTCCACGTCCACACCGACATTCCCGGCGCCGCCCTGACCGAGGCGCAGAAGTACGGCACCCTGGAGCTGGCCAAGATTGAGAACATGCGCACCCAGGCCGAGGCCCTGGCCGCCGGAAAGCACGTGCAGAGCACGGATGATCTGGAGGCCGTGGAGGCGGAGCTGGAGTCCATGGAGGAGGGCGGCGCAGCTGCCCCGTCCTCCGGAAAGGCCGCGCCGGAAAAGAAGTACGGCTATGTGGCGGTGTGCGCCGGCGCGGGGCTGGAGAGCGTGTTCCGGGACCTGGGGGTGGACGGCGTCATCTCCGGCGGGCAGACCATGAACCCCTCCACCGAGGACATCCTGCGGGAGATCGAAAGGACCCCTGCCGAGGTGGTCTATGTCCTGCCCAATAACAAGAACATCATTATGGCGGCGGAGCAGTGCGTCCGGCTGTGCGAGGATAAGCAGGTGATTGTCATCCCCTCCAAGACGGTGCCCCAGGGGATTGCCGCCATGCTGGCCGTGGATCCGGACCTCCAGGTGGTGGACAACACCGCCGCCATGACCGAGGCGCTGGACCAGGTGCGCACCGCCGAGGTGACCTATGCCGCCCGGGACTCGGAGTTCGGGGGCTTTGCCATCAAGGAGGGGGACTACCTGGCCCTGATGGAGCACCAGCTGTTTGGGACGGACCAGGATCTGGACGCCCTGCTCTCCCGGCTGGCAGCCAGCCAGGAGATCCAATCCGCGGAGTTTATTTCCATTTTCTATGGCGAGGACGTATCCCAGGAGCAGGCCCAGCAGACGGCCGACCTCTTTGGAAGCGCCTGCCCCAACGCGGAGGTAAACCTGCTGCCCGGCGGTCAGCCTGTGTACTACTATATGATCTCTGCCGAGTAGAGGGAAACCGGATAAAAAAGCGGCGTGTCACTTGAAAACAAGTGACACGCCGCTTTTGCTCTGCATGCCCCGCCGGAGATAATTCGGCGCTTTGCTGAAAGCTGGCAGATATCCCGGCCTCCGGCATAGAAAGGCCGCGGCAGGGCCGGGAGGCCGTACCGCGGCTTAAAAAATGTTGTGCAGCCCAAAGCCCCGGGGGGAGAAACGCATCACGCCGCGCCCCGGCACAGGGAGAGAAAATAGCGGAACAGCAGGGAGCCGTCTGCTGCGGCTGGCCCCCAGCGATCGGCGGTGAGGCGCTCGGGGTGGAACTGGACCCCCAGGACGGGCAGGGTCTCGTGCTCCGCCGCCTCCACAAGGCCGCTCTCGGACCAGGCGGTGGGCTTCAGCCCGACGCCCGGCCGGTCCACCGCCTGATGGTGGGCGCTGTTGGCCAGGAAAAGGGGGCCGTACAGCTGCTCGCACAGGCTGCCGGGGGCGGAGCGGAGGGGGTGGAGGCGGTCGGGCCGGCCGCCGGTGTGGAAGGGCCGCACCGGCTCCGGCAGATCCTGAATCAAAGTGCCGCCCAGAGCCACGTTGATGACCTGCAGGCCCCGGCAGATGCCCAGGATGGGCTTCCCGGCCTGAAGAAAGGCGCGGAACAAGGCCAGCTCCGCCCGGTCCCGCACAGGGTCGGGGGGCTGGGCCCCGCGATTTTCCTGAAAGAACAGGGCGGGGTCCAAATCGCCGCCGCCGCACAAAATCAGGCCGGCACAGGTCAAATCCGGCTCGGGGGCGTAGGCCGCCCGGGGCACGCCGCCCTGGGAGCGGACCGCGGCACAGTAGTTGTCCGATGCCCCCTCCTGACAGGAGAGCTGGATATACAGGGGAGAAGCTTCCATCAGACCTTTGCCGCCTCCTGGGCGCTGCGTGCCCGGACCAGGGCGGCGATCAGCTCCGCGGCGCCCTCGATGCCGGTGACGCTGGAGTTGAGGGTCAGGTCATACCGGCGCATATTGCCCCAGGTGTGGCCGGTATAATAGCTGTAATAGTTGGCCCGGCCCCGGTCCATCTGGTTGATGTACCGCTCGATGTTGTCGGCGGTGACGTGATACTCCTCCGCACAGCGCAGGATGCGGCTGGGCATGTCGGCGTGGATAAAGACCTTCAGACAGTCTGGGCGGTCGCCCAGCACATAGTCGCTGCACCGGCCCACAATGACGCAGGGGCCCTCATCCGCCAGCTCCCGGATGACCTCGGACTGAGCGAAAAAGGCCTGGTGGCTCACCGGGACACCCTGGAGCGTGAAGGCGGGAATGCCGGCGCCGATGGGCGTGACGGACAGGTGGAAGAAGCTGCGGGCCCGCTCCTCCGCCCGGGCGATGAACTCGGGGGAAAGGCCGCTTTTTTCCGCGGTCTTCTGAATGATGGTGCGGTCATAGCAGGGAATTCCCAGTTGAGAGGCCAGGCGCTTTCCGATCAGCCTGCCCCCGCTTCCGTACTCCCGGCTAATGGAGATAATATAGTTGCTCATGATTACGCCTCCTCATAAATGGTGCATTGGCCCGCACCCGCCTTCGGGGCGGATGCTTTTGCTGTTTACCATATTATAGCGCCTGGCGCAGGAAAAGACAATGAAAATCTCTCCCGCCGATTTGACAGGGGAAAACGGCGAAATTTGGGAAAGGATATAGTCAAAACAGACAAAAACGCCGGAATATCTTTTGATAATCAGACGAAAATGCGGAGAGGGGACAAAAATCTCTTGCACTTTTTTCACAAGTGGTCTATGATTAAAAACAGAAAGGCTGGAAACGTTACCAGTAACGTTTCCAGCCCCTCCACCCCGAAATTGAACAGGAGGAATATTAGAATGAAAAAGCGACTCTTTGCACTAGCTCTGACCGCGGCCATGGCTCTGACGCTGCTGGCCGGCTGCGGCGGCGACACAAGCAGCGCCGGCTCCGTCTCCGGGTCGGAGACGGGTTCCGGTTCCGGCGGGAACACCGCCACCGGGCAGGTGTACTACCTGAACTTCAAGCCCGAGCAGGATGCCCAGTGGCAGGAGCTGGCTGAGCTCTACACCCAGGAGACCGGCGTGTCCGTCAAGGTTGTGACCGCCGCCTCCAACACCTATGAGACCCAGCTGACCAGCGAGATGGCCAAGGAAGACGCGCCCACCATGTTCCAGGTGAACGGCCCTGTGGGTCTGAACAGCTGGAAGGACTACTGCTATGACCTGTCCGGCTCCGCCATCTACGGCGAGCTGACCAGCGAGGACTACGCCCTGAAGAACGGGGACGAGGTGGCCGGCATCGCCTACGTCATCGAGTCCTACGGCATCATTGTCAACACCACCCTGCTGGAGCAGGCCGGCTACACCGTGGACGACATCAAGTCCTTTGAGGATCTGAAGAACGTGGCCGAGGATATCACCGCCCGCAAGGACGAGCTGGGCTTCTCCGCCTTCACCTCCGCCGGCATGGACGGTTCCTCCGACTGGCGCTTCAAGACCCACCTGGCCAACCTGCCCATCTACTTCGAGTATCAGGACAAGGGGATCACCTCCACCGAGGCCATTGAGGGCACCTATCTGGACAACTACCGCGCCATCTGGGATCTGTATATCAACAACGCCACCTGCGATCCCGCCGAGCTGACCGCCAAGACCGGCAACGACGCCGTCAACGAGTTTGTCAGCAAGCAGGCCGTGTTCTATCAGAACGGCTCCTGGGCCTATGCCGATGTGGTGGGCGAGGGCAAGCTGTCTGACGAGGACGTGACCATGATCCCCATCTACTTCGGTGTGGGCGACGAGGCCAACCAGGGCCTGTGCACCGGCTCTGAGAACTACTGGTGCGTGAACAAGAACGCCCCCGAGGAGGACATTCAGGCCACTCTGGACTTCATGTACTGGTGCGTCACCGACGAGACCGCCCTGCAGGCCATGACCGGCGGCGAGGGCGCCATGCCCTCCGGCGGCGCCGGTATGGGCTTCGCCATCCCCTTCAAGTCCGCCCCCGAGTCCAGCAACCCCTTCGTGGCTCTGGACGCCCAGATGACCGCCGAGGGCAAGACCCCCGTGAGCTGGAACTTCACCACCATGCCCTCTGAGGAGTGGAAGAACATGCTGGGTTCCGCCCTGGCCCTGTATGCCGCCGACCAGACCGACGCAAACTGGGATGGCGTGGTGTCCGCCTTCGTGGACAACTGGGCCTCTGAGTACACCCTGGCCAACGGTTAACGGCCGACTGACACAAAAAGAAAGCATTGGCTTTCCGGGGGCTGCCGGAGCGACTCCGGCGGCCCCCTTTTCATTGGAAACGCCGCCCGGGCAGGCCGCGTGCCTGACTGGGGCGCGGCCTGCCCGGACGGCGTAAATTTCGAAAACAGGGGAGACAGGCTATGCAAAAAGCGATTAAACGTTACTGGCCCATCTTCGTGCTGCCCACCTTCCTGGCCTTCATCATCGGGTTTATTATCCCGTTTATCCAGGGCGTCTATCTGGCCTTCTGCCAGTTTACCACCGTCCGGGACGCCACCTTGATCGGGGTTTCCAACTTTGTCCGGGCCATTGGAGACAGCACCTTTACCCACGCGTTCTGGTACAACTGTGCCTTTGTGGTGGTCAGCACCCTGGCCATCAACATCGGCGGCCTGTGCGTGGCACTGATTCTCACCCGGGCCATCCGGGGTACCAATGCCTTCCGCACCGTATTCTTTATGCCCAACCTGATCGGCGGCATCGTGCTGGGCTATATCTGGCAGATTCTGCTCAACTGCGTGCTCAGTCTGCTGGAGCGGCCCCTGCTGCAGCTGGACGCCACGGCGGGCTTCTGGGGCCTGGTAATCCTGATGTGCTGGCAGCAGATCGGCTATATGATGATCATCTATATTGCCGGCCTGCAGAGCATTCCGGATACGCTGGTGGAGGCGGCGGAGATTGACGGGGCCTCCCGCTGGCAGACCTTCTGGAAGGTAAAGCTGCCCATGCTGATGCCCTCCATCACCATCTGCCTGTTTTTGACCATCACCAACAGCTTCAAGCTCTTTGACCAGAATATGGCCCTGACCGGCGGTCAGCCCGCCCACCAGAGCGAGCTGCTGGCCTATAACATCTACTACACCTTCTACGGCCGTTCCGGCCCGCAGTGGCGGGGCATCGGCCAGGCCAAGGCAGTTATCTTCTGCCTGATCGTGGTGGCTATCTCCCTGATCCAGCTGCGCTCCACCCGGGAAAAGGAGGTACAGCAATGAAAAAAACAGCCCAGCGCTCCAACCGCGTGTGGAGCGTGGTGATGACCATCGTATGCGTGCTGTATATGTATCCCATCTTCATGGTGCTCAGCAACTCTTTGAAGGTGGAGAACGCCATCAGCACCAGTACGGCCTTTGAACTGCCCAGCGCCGATACCTTTGCCGGCCTGGACAACTATGTCAACGCCATCAGCAGCCAGGGCTTCCTCAGCAGCCTGTTTTACACCACCTTCATCACCGTCACCTCGGTGGTGGCCATCCTGCTGTTCTGTTCCATGTTCGCCTGGTATATCACCCGGGTGAACACCAGGGTGACCAAGGCGCTGTATCTGCTGTGCGCCTTCTCCATGGTGGTGCCCTTCCAGATGGTGATGTTCACCCTGTCCTCCATGGCGGACACGCTGAAGTTCAATACCCCCTGGACCCTGTGGATCATCTATCTGGGCTTTGGGGCGGGGCTTGCGGTGTTTATGTTCTGCGGCTTTATGCGCAGCGTGCCCATCGACATTGAGGAGGCCGCCATGATTGACGGCTGCAACCCGGTCCAGACCTATTTCCACATTGTGCTCCCCCTGCTGCGCCCCACCATGATCTCGGTGGCCATTCTGGAGGCCATGTGGATCTGGAACGACTATCTGCTGCCCACCCTGATTCTCGACGTGGACAAGTACAAGACCATCTCCATGCTGATTCAGTTCTTCCGCGGCAGCTATGGCCGGGTGGAGATGGGCCCCATGATGGCCTGCATCATGCTGGCGATTCTGCCCATTATCATCATTTATCTGCTGGCCCAGAAGCACATTATCAAGGGCGTGGTGGCCGGCGCAGTCAAGGGCTGAGCGACGAAATCGGATTTTATTCAGGAGAGGGGGTTGCGGAGCCGTGACGATCAAGGACATTGCCCGGCTGTCAGGCTGTGGGGTGGCAACGGTGTCCCGGGTACTCAACCACCACCCTGATGTGAGCGAGGCCACGCGGCAGCGGGTGATGGCGGTGGTGGAGCAGCACGGGTTTCAGCCCAACACCAACGCCAAGCACCTGAAACAGCAGGCGGACACCAGCATCGCCATTTTGGTCAAGGGCACTCAGAACATGCTCTTTGCCGACCTGGTGGAAAAAATTCAGGCCCTGCTGCGGGACAGCGACCGGGACGCCGCGGTCTATTACCTGGATGAGGACGCCAACGAGGTGGCCTATGCCAGCCAGCTGTGCCGGGAGCGCAAGCCCGTGGGCATTTTGTTCCTGGGGGGCGACCTGGAGTTTTTCCGGGAGGGGTTCCGGCGGATTCACACCCCCTGCGTGCTGCTGACCAACAGTGCCCAGGAGCTGGACTTCCCCAACCTCTCCTCCCTGACCACCGACGACCAGGCCGCCGCATCCCAGGTGATGGACTATCTGATCCAGCGGGGACACCGGCGCATCGGGGTGCTGGGGGGCAACTGGGCCTGCTCCCAGTCCCAGATCAGCTACCGGCGGCTGCTGGGCTGCCGGGCAGAGCTGCTGCGCCGCGGCCTGCCCTTTGACGCCGGGCAGTGTGAGCCCTGCCGCTATTCCCTGGCCGACGCCTATGCAGCAGCCGGGCGGCTGCTGGATCGCTGTCCCGATCTGACCGCCATCTTCGCCATGAGCGACGTGATGGCCATCGGCGCCATCCGCGCCCTGCATGACCGGGGAAAGCGGGTGCCGGAGGACATCTCGGTGGTGGGCTATGACGGAATTCCCATGGCCCGCTACTGCGTCCCCCGCCTGACCACCGTTCAGCAGGACACCCAGCGCCTGGCCCAGCAGGGAGTTGAGCTCCTCCTGCGCAGCATTTCCCAAACCCGCGGCCCCCAGCCCTTCCACGCTGTGGTCCCCTTCCGCCTGCTGGATGGGGAGAGCGTGGCCCGGCTGGCGGCCGGGGAGATTACCAATTCCGCATAGAAAGGTGGATTCCACCGTGAGAAAATCGGGAATCCTGATGCCCATATCCTCCCTGCCCTCCCCCTATGGCATTGGCACCATGGGGGCGGCGGCCCGGGAGTTTGCAGACTTTTTGGCGGCGGGGGGCCAGCAGTGCTGGCAGATCCTGCCCATCTGTCCCACCAGCTTTGGGGACTCCCCCTACCAGTCCTTTTCCTCCTACGCGGGCAACCCCTATTTCATCGACCTGGACGACCTGGCGGCCGAGGGCCTGCTGAAGCCGGAGGAATTCCGGGGGCTGGACTGGGGCGCAGACCCGGCGGCAGTGGACTACGGCCTGATGTACCGCACCCGCTATCCCGTGCTGCAGCTGGCCTGCGGCCGGCTGCTGGAGCGCGGCGAGCCCGGCTTTGACCGGTTTTGCCGGGAAAACGGGGGCTGGCTGGAGGACTATGCCCTCTTTATGGCCCTGAAGGACCGCCACCAGGGGGCCTCCTGGTTCACCTGGCCGGAGGAGGAGCGCCTGCGCCGGCCCCAGGCCCTGGAGGCCGCCCGGCAGGAGCTGGCGGAGGAGATCCGCTTCTGGAAGGCGGTGCAGTACCTGTTCTTCCGCCAGTGGCGGGCCCTGAAGCAGTATGTCAACCGGCGGGGGATCTCCATCATTGGGGACCTGCCCATCTATGTGTCGGGGGACAGCGCCGACGTGTGGGCCAACCCGGAGCAGTTCCAGCTGGACGAGAACGGCCAGCCCACCGAGGTGGCCGGCTGCCCCCCCGACGGCTTCTCCGCCGACGGGCAGCTGTGGGGCAACCCCCTGTTTGACTGGGACCGGATGGCGCAGGACGGCTACCAGTGGTGGCTGCGGCGCATCGCCTTCCAGTTCACCATCTATGACACCCTGCGCATCGACCACTTCCGGGGCTTTGACGCCTATTACGCCATCCCCTATGGAGACGCCACCGCCCGCAACGGCCGCTGGCGGCCCGGGCCGGGCATCGCGTTCTTCCGGGCGGTGAACAAGGCATTGGGGAAGAGGGACATTATTGCAGAGGACCTGGGCTTTTTGACCCCCTCGGTGCGCAAGCTGCTCAAGGACACGGGCTACCCCGGCATGAAGGTGCTGGAGTTCGCCTTTGACAGCCGGGACACCGGCAGCGACTACCTGCCCCACTGCTATACCCCCCACTGCGTGGTGTACACGGGCACCCATGACAACGACACCATCCAGGGCTGGATGGCCACCGCCGACCGCAAGGACGTAAACTATGCCAAGGAGTACCTGCGCCTCACCAAGCGGGAGGGCTATCACTGGGGCATGATGCGCTCGGCCTGGGCCTCGGCGGCCGACCTGGCGGTGATGCAGATGCAGGATCTGCTGGGCCTGGGCAGCGAGGCCAGGATGAACGTGCCCTCCACCGTGGGCACCAACTGGAAGTGGAGAGCGCTGCCCGGCAGCTATGGGCCCAAGCTGGCCAAGCGGCTGCGCCACGAGATGAAGGTATATCAGCGCCTGCCGAAGAAACAAGCAGCAAAGTGAAACAGCGGCGGGAAAATTCCCGCCGCTGAGACTGTCGAAAAAGCGGCTTGTCAATTGATTGAAATTGACAAGCCACTTTTTTGAGAAAGGCTGCACGAAAGACAGCCCTCGATTTCTTGCGAAAAAGTCGGACTGTCTTTCGTGAGAGGCGTCATTTCCAACATACACGCCGCCGGAAATGACGGATTCAATTTGATTCCTGCGGGAGGGCTTTTTCGAGAAGCTGAGCGGCGGGAATTTTCCCGCCGCTGCTTTTGTTTTTTCTAACAATTTGGTTAGAGTTTGGCAAAATTGTGCAGAATTTCAGCAGAAATCATTTGACGGCAGGGCGGCGGCCTGATATACTGACGCCGAACCCTTTGATGGAAACGTTTCCAAAGCGCTTGGCGAAAGGAGACCACACGATGCAACTGAAAGAACAATTTTTCCAGCTGACGCAGGAGCGGTTCGGCCGCACGCCGGACCAGTGCGATGACCGGCAGCTGTACGAGGCGCTGCTGCTGCTCACCCGCCGCATGGCCCAGGACCGGCCTGCGCCGGAGGGAGAGCGGAAGCTGTACTATTTTTCCGCAGAGTTTTTAACCGGAAAGCTGCTGAGCAACAATCTGCTGGCCCTGGGCATCCGGGGACGGGTGGAGGAGCTGCTTCAGGGCCTGGGCCGGGATCTGACCATCCTGGAGTCCATCGAGCCCGAGCCCTCTCTGGGCAACGGCGGGCTGGGCCGGCTGGCCGCCTGCTTCCTGGACTCCATCGCCGCGCTGGGCCTGCCCGGGGACGGGGTGGGGCTCAACTATCACTACGGCCTGTTTCACCAGCGGCTGGAGAACAACCAGCAGAGAGAGGAGCCCGACCCCTGGATTGAGCCGGAGAGCTGGCTGATCCCCACGGGCAAGACCTTCACCGTCCCCTTCGGCGGCTTTGAGGTGAAGGCGGTGCTCTATGACATGGCGGTGCCCGGCGCGGGCAATGAGTGCGCCAACCGGCTGCACCTGTTTGACGTGGAGCAGCCCGCGTCCCAGCCCTGGGTGGGCATCCGGTTTGACAAGCAGGATGTGGCCCACAACCTGACCTCCTTCCTCTATCCCGACGACAGCGACGAGGCGGGCCAGCTGCTGCGGGTGTACCAGCAGTATTTCATGGTGTCCGCCGGCGCCCAGCTGATCCTGCAGGAGCTGGAGGAGCGGGGCTGCTCCCTGAATACGTTGGCCGATCAGGTGGTCATTCAGATCAATGATACCCACCCCTCTATGGTGATTCCCGAGCTGATCCGCCTGCTGGTCGGCCGGGGGATGTCCCTGAACCTGGCCATTGATCAGGTCAGCCGCACCTGCGCCTATACCAACCACACCATTCTGGCCGAGGCCCTGGAGAAGTGGCCCCTGTCTTACATTGAGAAGGCGGCCCCCCAGCTGGTGCCTGTGATTTTGGAGCTGGACCGCCGGGTGAAGGAGGCCCACCCCGATCCCCGGGTAGCTATCCTGGACGACCAGGGCCGGGTCCATATGGCCCACATGGATATCCACTGCGGCTTTTCGGTGAACGGGGTGGCCGCCCTGCACACGGAGATTTTGAAGAACACCGAGCTCAAGCCCTTTTACGACCTCTATCCCAAGAAGTTCAACAACAAGACCAACGGCGTCACCTTCCGCCGCTGGCTGGAGACCTGCAACCCGGCGCTGACCGCCCTGATTGACGGCTGCATCGGCCCGGACTGGCGGAAGGATACCCGGAAGCTGGAGGGCCTGATGGCCTTTGCCGGGGACGGCCAGGTGCTGGACCGGCTGCTGACCATCAAGCAGGAGAACAAGGACCGGCTGTGCCGCCTGCTGTGGTCGGAGCAGGGCATCCAGCTGGACCCGGAGTCGGTATTTGACATCCAGATTAAGCGCCTGCACGAGTACAAGCGCCAGCAGATGAACGCGCTGTATATTATCCACCAGTATCTGGAGATTAAGGCGGGCCGCCTGCCCCGGCGCCCGGTGACGGTGCTGTTTGGCGCCAAGGCCGCCCCGGCCTATGTCATGGCCAAGCACATTATCCACCTGATTTTGTGCCTGCAGCAGCTGATCGAGCGGGATCCCCAGGTGCGCCCCTGGCTGCGGGTGGCCATGGTGGAGAACTACAACGTCACCTGGGCGGAGGCCCTGATCCCCGCCTGCGAGATCTCAGAGCAGATCTCCCTGGCCTCCAAGGAGGCCAGCGGCACCGGCAATATGAAGCTGATGGCCAACGGGGCGCTGACCCTGGGCACGCTGGACGGGGCCAATGTGGAGATTGCCCAGCTGGTGGGAGAGGACAACATCTACACCTTCGGCGCCAAGAGCGACCAGGTGATTCAGATGTATGCCGAGGGCAGCTATCGCGCCCTGGACTATTACCACCGCCCCCAGGTGGAGCGGCTGGTGGACTTCCTGGTCTCGCCCGAGCTGCTGGCCATCGGCGACCCGGCCTGCCTGTCTCAGCTGTGGCAGGACATGAAGAACAAGGACTGGTTCATGGCCCTGCTGGATGTGGAGGACTATATCGCCGCCAAGGAGCGCTGCCTGGGGGACTACGGCGATCGCCGCGCCTGGGCCGGGAAGATGCTGGTGAATATTGCAAAGTCGGGGTATTTCTCCTCCGACCGCACCATTGCGCAGTATAACGAGGATATCTGGCACTTGAAATAACCCAAACGTCAGAAAGCGGCCCCGCCGCCCGATTAAACCGGGCGGCGGGGCCGCCTTGATCTTGCGCGCGGGAACCGCCGGAGCTGGAAAAAAGCCGGCCCGCGCCGGGAACTCAGGGCTGC
>JAHYYS010000002.1:0-23350 GCA_019424865.1 bacterium | reverse complement strand
CCGCTTTGCCGCGGCTACAAAGGCGCGGAAGAGGGGATGGGCCTTATTAGGCCGGATAAAGCGGGCGTTTGCCCGCTTCATCCGATTTTTTTTTGAACCCCTCCGGCTCCCCGCTGAAGCGGGAACCGCCGGAGCTGGAAAAAAGCCGGCCCGCGCCGGGAACTCAGGGCTGCTTCTGCCGCTTTGCCGCGGCTACAAAGGCGCGGAAGAGGGGATGGGCCTTATTAGGCCGGCTTTTGAGCTCCGGGTGGAACTGGACGCCCACGAACCAGGGGTGGTCGGGCAGCTCCACGATCTCCACCAGACGCCCGTCGGGGGACAGTCCGGCCAGTACCAGCCCCGCCCGGGTCAGCTCCTGGCGGAAGTCGTTGTTGAACTCGTAGCGGTGGCGGTGGCGCTCGGCGATCTCCTCCGCGCCGTAGGCCTGATAGGCAAAGGTGTCGTGGCCGGTGATGCGGCAGGGATAGGAGCCCAGGCGCATGGTGCCCCCCTTGTCGGTAATGCCCCGCTGGTCGGGCATCAGGTCGATGACCGGATGGGCAGTGGTCTGGGACAGCTCGCTGGAGTGGGCGTCCGCCATGCCGCACACGTGGCGGGCAAACTCCACCACGGCCATCTGCATGCCCAGGCAGATGCCCAGGAAGGGCACCTTCTGCTCCCGGGCATAGCGCACCGCGGAGATTTTGCCCTCGATGCCCCGGTCGCCGAAGCCGCCGGGGACCAGAATGCCGTCGGCCCCCGCCAGAAGCCGGGCGGCGTTCTCGTCGGTGACCGTCTCCGAGTCCACCCAGCGCACCTTCACCTCGACCCCGTTTTCGATGCCGCCGTGGGTCAGGGCCTCGGCCACCGACAAATAGGCGTCGTGGAGGGCCACATACTTGCCCACCAGGGCGATCTCCACGCTGCCCGTGGGGTTTTTGGCCCGGTGGACCATGGTGGCCCACTCGGTCAGGTCAGGCATGTGGCAGATGAGCCCCAGGCGGCGGACCACCACGTCGGCCAGCCCCTCCCGCTCCAGCATCAGGGGCACCTCGTAGAGCAGGCCGGCGGTGAGGTTGGGGATGACGTTCTCCGGCGGAATGTTGCAGAACAGGGAGATCTTGTCCCGCATCTCCTGGGGGACGGGGTAGTCGCTGCGGCACAAGATCACGTCAGGCTGGATGCCCAGGGAGAGCAGCTCCTTGGCCGAGTGCTGGGTGGGCTTGCTCTTCAGCTCGCCGGTGCCGGGGATGGAGACAATCAGCGAGACGTGGATGAACATCACATTGTGCCGGCCCCGCTCGGCGGCCACCTGGCGGATGGACTCCAGGAAGGGCTGACTCTCAATATCGCCCACGGTGCCGCCGATCTCCACAATGGCCACGTCCGTGTCCGGCGTGTCCAGAGTATAAATATTCCGCTTGATTTCGCCGGTGATATGGGGGATGATCTGGACCGTGCCCCCCAGGTAGTCCCCCCGGCGCTCCCGGTTGAGGACATTCCAGTACACCTTGCCGGAGGAGACGGAGGAGTTGACGGTGAGATTTTCGTCGATGAACCGCTCATAGTGGCCCAGATCCAAGTCGGTCTCCGCCCCGTCATCGGTGACGAACACCTCCCCGTGCTGATAGGGGCTCATGGTGCCCGGGTCCACGTTGAGGTAGGGGTCCAGCTTCTGGACCTTGACCCGCAGGCCCCGCTGCTTCAGCAGCCGGCCCAGAGAGGCCGCGGCGATGCCCTTGCCCAGGCCGGACACCACGCCGCCGGTGACGAAAATAAATTTGGTTGCCATTGTCATTCCTCCGTTCTGAAGTAAAAATACCGAATCATTTTACGCTGGATCCAGGGGGTCGTCAAGAAAAAGGATGGGAAACACAGAAAATTTTACTTGTGCTGTGACAGGGGGCGGGGCCCGGGCGTTATACAGGCCGAAGGCGCCGGGGACAGCGAAAACCAATGGGAGGGTGCCAATTTCGTCATCATCCCCTGAAAGCAGACAGGCGCCCCTGGGAGATTCCTCTCCCGGGGGCGCCTCTTTGCGCAAAAGGTGAGATTGTAACAGGGCGGGGCCGGCGGCGGCCTATGGCAGTGAGGGGACATAGTCCTTGGAGGGGGCGAATTCCAGCCGCCCCTCCCACTGCTCCGGGGTGATATCCGGCCAGCTCTCAAAGGAGCCGGCGGGGAGGAAGATCAGCGTGACATCATCAGGGACCCCGTAGAACCGCCGGTAGTAGTCGGCGTACTCCACATTCCAGGGGTTTCGGGTGGACCAGACAACCCGCTGGTACCGGTCGGTGGGCAGAATCAGCCGATCTGAGCCCTGTGAAACGGCCTCCTGCACCAGCTGTTCCCGCAGCTGGGAGCAGGAGAACACCACCCAGCTGCGAGTGCCCCACAGGAGCATCAGCCCCGCCGTCAGAAGGGCGGCGGCCGCGGCACAGGGGCGGCGGACCAGCAGGGGAGCGGCGGCGTCAGCGGCCGAGAGCACCAGCAGGACCATGGGGAAGAAGTACAGCCGCTGGCCCAGGGTGGGGGTGACCGCCAGCGGGAGCAGGGACAGGGGGGCGGCAAGGTAAATCAGAAGGCGGCGGATTTTCACCGGCCAGCCGTCCCGCTGGACCAGCAGGGCTAAAAACGGGAGCGCCCAGGCGGCGCAGGAAGCCGCTATCCGGCCGGGGGTGCCATAGACCTCGGTTGTCATAATCAGCGCGTTGACGCCCAGCGGAAGCAGCCCCAGCACGCACAGGGGGCGCAGCCGGCTGTTCCAGAAGGCACAGGCGGTAATTACCGCCATGGGCAGCGCCATGTGGATCCCCCGGAGAAAGGCGATGGGCAGCAGACGGCCCACATACCAGCTCAGGATGCTGGAGCAGATCTCCAGCGGCCCGTCCTCCAGGGAGAAGGTCAGCTCCCGCAGCCCGTTGAGGGCGGAGCCGGTGCTGGCCAGGTCGGAGAACATGCCGTTGCCGAACATCAGAAGGGCGGCCAGAGCCGAGCCGGCCAGACAGGCCCAGAAGGGCGGCCGCAGCGCCCTGTCCCGCAGGGCGTAGACCGCCAGAATCAGGGAGGCCCCCAGAAACAGGGCGGTGAGGTTTTCCACAAACAGCCCGCAGGCCAGAGACAGGAAAAACAGCAGAACCGCCCGCCGGACCAGACGGGTCCGGCTGTCGGCCGTCCGGCGCAGAAGCAGCAGCCACGCCAGAAAGAACAGGGCGGAGACCACATAGTTGCCAAAGCCGGACACCCAGCCGTAGTTTTCCTGCCACATGGCGGGCGGCATCAGCAGGATGCCGGCATTGCAGGCCAGAAAGAGAGGGAGAAACCGGCGCTCCTCCCCCCGGGCGGCCAGCAGAGCCATGAGAAAGGGGAGAAGGAACATGGTCAGGCCCATGGCCAGCACCTTGACGGCGGGGAAGCGGCACATCACAACAGCGAAGAAGTTGCCCGCATAGCGGCCGTTCAGCATACCGCCCAGCCACCAGCGCAGCCCCTCCTCCATGCCCCACAGCCAGTCGTCCGTGGCGCTGTATGGCACGGACAGAGCCAGAAAGAGATAGAAAATCAGGGAAAAAACCAGAACAAAGCGGCGCAGGAGGACCTGGCGGGGCATGGAACCGACTCCTTTACAGCCAGCCTACCGGTGATAGAGCTGGTTGGTCTGATACTGGGGCTCGCAGGTGAGCTGAATCCCCAGCCTGCGGTATGTACTGGTGTCCGCCGGAGAGAGGATCACCGAGCAGTGGGCCTGGCAGCCCTGAAGGGCGGCCAGACAGCGCAGGGCGCTGGCGGCCCTGGGGTCCTGGTTGGCCGAGGCCGCCAGGGCGATGAGCACCTCGTCGCTGTGCAGCCGGGGATTTGCGGAGCCCAGATACTTTACCTTGACGGTCTGAATGGGCTCGATGGCGCTCTGGGCGATGAGATGGACGCCGTGGCCCCCGGCGCCGGAGAGGGCCTTCAGGGCGTTAAGCAGGGCGGCGGCGGAGCAGCCCATCAGCTCGGAGGTTTTGCCGGTGACCATGGTGCCGTCTGCAAGCTGGATGGCCATGGCCGGCTCGCCGGTCTCCTGGGCCAGGCGGTTGGCCTCGCCGGCCACGGTGCGGATGGCCGGCGTGATGCCCGCCTGCTGCATCAGCAGCTCCAGCTTGTAGACGGTGCAGTCGGCCCCGCGGCCCTGGCGGCGGTCGCACAGGGCCTCGTAATAGCGGCGGATGATTTCCTGCTGGGCGGCCCGCTGGCACACGGCGTCGTCAATGATGCAGTTGCCCGCCATGTTGACCCCCATGTCGGTGGGGGACTTATAGGGGCAGGAGCCGGTGATCTGCTCGAACATGGCGGCCAGCACGGGGAAGACCTCCACGTCCCGGTTATAGTTGACGGTGGTTTCGCCATAGGCCTGAAGATGGAAGGGGTCGATCATGTTCACGTCATCCAGGTCGGCGGTGGCCGCCTCATAGGCCAGGTTGACCGGGTGCTTTAAAGGCAGGTTCCAGATGGGGAAGGTTTCGAACTTGGCGTAGCCCGCCACAATGCCCCGCTTGTGCTCGTGATAGAGCTGGCTGAGGCAGGTGGCCATTTTCCCGCTGCCCGGGCCGGGGGCGGTGACCACCACCAGGGGGCGGGAGGTCTGAATGTAATCGTTTTTCCCATACCCCTCGTCCGAGACGATTTTGGCGATATTGTGGGGATAGCCCTCGATGGGATAGTGGCGGTATACCTGGATGCCGAGGGCCTCCAGACGGGCCTGGAAGGTGTCGGCGGCGGGCTGGCCGGCGTATTGGGTGACCACCACGCTGCCCACCAGCAGACCGCGGCCCCGGAAGATATCGATCAGCCGCAGCACGTCGCTGTCGTATGTAATGCCCAGGTCGCCCCGGACCTTGTTTTTCTCAATGTCCCCGGCGTTGATGGCGATGATAATCTCTGCCTTGTCCCGCAGCTGCTCCAGCATGCGCAGCTTGCTGTCCGGCTCGAAGCCGGGCAGCACCCGGGATGCGTGGTAGTCGTCAAACAGCTTTCCGCCGAATTCCAGATACAGCTTGCCCCCGAACTGGGCAATCCGGTCCCGGATGTGCTGGGACTGCATTTGAAGATAGCGCTGGTTGTCAAAACCGATTTCCGACAAAATGGACGGCCCCCTTTTCCTGTATTAAACACATATCGACTTATTTTACCCCGGGGAAATGGGGGCGTCAAGGTCTGAAGGGGGGAAAGGGGCAGATTTACAGAAAATGCTGCCGGCTGTGGGGCGCAGTGTGGACGGAACGGGACAAATTCAACGCTTCCTCAATTTGAATTTGATATACTTCTGATATCATCGGTTTCTGTGAACCCGTCCATCAAAAACAGGAAAGGAGGAAACGCAAAAATGTTTTGTCAAATTGTTGACGGAATTGTGGTATTGTGGTACAGTCTCTTTGAAAAAATGAATTGATTCTGTCATTTTTGACAAAACAGGGAGATTCTTGCAAGAAATGCAGGGACCTTGCAGGGAAACGCAGTAAGGACGCCAATCAACAATGAGGAGGGAAACAAATTGAGTCGATTATCCATTGAGACGCCCGGCCAGGCGCAAACCGTCCTGGAGGGGCTGTATCGGGACATGGGGCGGCGGATCAGCGCCAGTCAGCCCGGCCTGTGCCCGGTGGACATGTCATTGAACTTCCTGCGCCTGTGTCACGCCCAGACCTGCGGCAAGTGTGTGCCGTGCCGCGTGGGCCTGGGGCAGCTGGCTGTGCTGATTGAACAGGTGCTGGATCGCACTGCCACGCTGGAAACCATCGACCTGATTGAGAGCACTGCCCAGGTCATCGCCGATTCGGCGGACTGTGCCATCGGCTATGAGGCGGCCCGCATGGTACTCAAGGGTGTGCAGGGCTTTCGGGAGGACTATGAGGAGCATGTGCTCCACGGCCGCTGCATCTGCGGCCTGAGCCGTCCGGTGCCCTGCGTGTCCACCTGTCCGGCCCATGTGGATATCCCCGGCTATGTGGCCCTGGTGCGGGAGGGGCGGTACGACGAGGCGGTGCGCCTGATCCGCAAGGACAACCCCTTCCCCAGCGCCTGCGCCTATGTGTGCGAGCACCCCTGCGAGGGGCAGTGCCGCCGGCGGATGGTGGACGATGCGGTCAACATCTGCGGCCTGAAGCGGTTTGCGGTGGACCACTCCACCGACCTGCCCGCCCCGCCCAGAGCCGAGGACACGGGCAAGACCGTGGCGGTGATCGGCGGCGGGCCCGGCGGCCTGACGGCGGCCTATTACCTGTCCATGATGGGGCACCGGGTCACGGTGTACGAGCAGCGGCCCAAGCTGGGCGGCATGCTGCGATACGGCATTCCCGACTATCGCCTGCCCCAGGAGGTGCTGGACCGGGATATCCGCCATATTCTTGCCTCCGGCATCACGGTGCACACCGGCGTTTCGGTGGGTCAGGATATTTCCATGGAGGATATCCAGAAACAGTATGACGCAGTGTATATTGCCATCGGCGCCCACACGGACAAGAAGCTGGGCCTGGAGGGTGAGGAGTCCAAGAACGTGATCAGCGCGGTGGAGCTGCTGCGCAACGTGGGCGAGGGCAAGGTGCCCGACTTTACCGGCAAGCGGGTGTGCGTTGTGGGCGGCGGCAACGTGTCCATGGATGCCACGCGCACCGCCCTGCGCCTGGGCGCGGAGCATGTGACCTGCGTGTACCGCCGCCGTGTGGAGGACATGACCGCCCTGGCCGAGGAGATCGAGGAGGCCATGGCAGAGGGATGCCAGATCCTGCCCCTGCAGGCGCCCGCCCGCATCGAGGCGGACAGTGAGGGCAAGGTGGCCGCCCTGTGGACCCGGCCCCAGCTGATCGGCCCCTATGGCAGAGACGGACGGCCCAAGCCGGGGAACGCCGACGCCAAGGAGTTCCGCATTCCCTGTGACTATGTCATTGTGGCCATCGGCCAGGCCATCGAGGCCCAGCCCTTTGAGGCCGTGGGCGTCTCCACCCACCGGGGGACCATTCAGGCGGATTTGACCAGCTCGGTGCCCGGCGTGGACAACGTCTTTGCCGGCGGCGACGCCGTCTCCGGCCCCGCCACCGTGATCCGGGCAGTGGCCGCAGGCAAGGTGGCCGCGGACAACATTGACGGATATCTGGGCTATGACCACAAGATCCGCTGCGATGTGGAGATTCCGCCCGCCTACCTCACCTATACGCCGCCCTGCGGCCGGGTGAACCTGCGCAACCGCCATCTGTCTGACTATAAGGGGGACTTTACCCTTTTGAAGGAGGGCATGACCCCGGAGGAGGCCAAGCAGGAGTCCAGCCGCTGCCTGCGGTGTGACCACTTCGGCTTTGGTATTTTCAAGGGAGGGAGGAATCAGGAATGGTAACCCTGACCATTGACGGGAAAACCGTCCAGGCGCCGGAGAGCGCCACCATCTTGGAGGCCGCCCGGCTGGCGGAAATTCGGATTCCCCACCTGTGCTATTTAAAGGGCCTGAATGAAATTGCCGCCTGCCGCGTGTGCTGCGTGGAGGTGGAGGGGGAGGCCCACATGGTCACCGCCTGCAATAACCCCGTGAAGGAGGGCATGGTGGTACATACCAACTCCCCCCGCGCCCGGGCCACCCGGCGGGTGAATGTGGAGCTGATCCTGTCCCAGCACGACTGCAAGTGCGCCACCTGCGTGCGCAGCGGCAACTGCCAGCTGCAGGCGCTGGCCAACGACCTGGGCATTCTGGAAGTCCCCTATCAGACCCAACTGCCTCAGGGCCTGCGGAAGGCCTGGACCACCACCTTCCCCCTGTTCCACGACTACAACAAGTGCATCAAGTGCATGCGCTGCATCCAGGTGTGCGACAAGGTGCAGTCTCTGAGCATCTGGGACGTGGCCGGCACCGGCAGCCGCACCACCATCGACGTGTCGGGCAACCGGGTCATCAAGGACTCCGACTGTGCCCTGTGTGGACAGTGCATCACCCACTGCCCCACCGGCGGCCTGCGGGAGCGGGACGACACCCAGCGGGCCTTTGCCGCCCTGGCCGACCCGGATAAGATTACAGTGGTCCAGGTGGCCCCCGCTGTGCGCACCGCCTGGGGCGAGTACTTCGGCCTGAAGCGGGAGGAGGCCACCATGGAGCGCATGGCCGCCGTGCTGCGCCGGCTGGGCTTCCAGTATATTTTTGACACCAACTTCACCGCGGATCTGACCATTATGGAGGAGGGCAGCGAGTTCCTGCACCGGCTGAAGGGCGGGGACATGGAGAAGTGGCCCATGTTCACCAGCTGCTGCCCCGGGTGGGTGCGGTTCCTGAAGGGGCAGTACCCCGAGCTGACCGACCGGCTGTCCAGCGCCAAGTCCCCCCAGCAGATGTTCGGCAGCGTGGCCAAGAGCTGGTTTGCACAGAAGCTGGGCGTGGCCCCGGAGAAGATTTTCTGTGTGTCCATCATGCCCTGCGTAGCCAAAAAGGCGGAGTGCGAGCTGCCCACCATGCGCACGGAGGCGGGGCCGGACGTGGATCTGGTGCTCACCACCCGGGAGCTGGTGCGGATGATCCGGGCCGACAAGCTCAACCCGGCCAGCCTGCCGGAGGAGCCTTTGGACGATCCCCTGGGCGTGGCCAGCGGCGCGGGCGTCATCTTCGGCGCCACCGGCGGCGTGATGGAGGCCGCCCTGCGCACGGCCGCCTTCCTGCTGACGGGGCAGAACCCCGAGCCGGACGCCTTCCAGGCGGTACGGACCGGCCCCGGGCTGCGGGAGGCCACCTATGAGGTGGCGGGCATCCCGGTGCGCTGCGCAGTGGTCAGCGGACTGGGCAATGCCCGGCAGCTGATTGAGCAGCTGAAGGCAGGAAAGGTCCACTACGACTTTGTGGAGGTCATGGCCTGCCCCGGCGGCTGCGTGGGCGGCGGCGGGCAGCCGGTGTCCATGGAGGACAAGGAGATGTATGGGGAGCGGGGCGAGCGCCTGTATACCCTGGACCGGGAGAATCCGGTGCGCTTCTCCCATGAAAATCCCCAGGTTCAGGCCCTGTACGAGCAGTATCTGGGTGCGCCCCTGAGCGAGCGCGCGGAGCACCTGCTCCACACCGACCACATGGCATGGGATATGCCGAACCAGCGGTAACTGAAATAAAAAAAGGATACAGACCAGTACCGGCGGGGAAGTCCTCTTTCCCCGCCGGTACTTTTTTTAACCGGCAGCTGAAATCGGATCTGGGTGGGGGAAAAGCGGGCTGGTGCATAGAATGGAACAAAATAAATAGACGGAGGCGCTCAACGGCCTGTGCAGCAGTTTTGGGATAACTGCAGCACAGGCCGTAATTTTTGTACGCAGGGTTCGGGACGGATAAAGATTGATAAGCGACTAAAAAGATAAGATACTTATACAAAAGGAAGATTATTGCAAAATGTATATGTAATATATAACAAAAAATATTGGATAGAATTTTGTAAAAATAACAGTTTTTATAGTTTATCATTGACAATACAGTGAAGTAGTGATATAAAAGATTTAGCGACTAACATTTTTTGATTTGAGGGATTGGATTTGTATAATTTTGACAGCTTATTACAGCGCAGGGGAACAAACTGTACGAAATGGGATGCTCTGGGGCGGGATTTCGGTCGGGAGGATCTGATGCCCTTCTGGGTTGCAGATATGGATTTTCCTGTTTTGCCTGAGATTGTACAGGCGCTGCGCCGGCGGAGCAGTGAGGATCAGACCTTTGGATATACCTTTGCCGGAAAGGACTATTACGAGAGCGTAATCCAATGGAACCAAACCCGGCACAATCTGCATCTGGAGCGGGAAGACATTATCCCCATACCTGGTGTCGTGACTGCGCTGGCTGTCATTATCCTGAGCCTGACCCGGGAAAATGACTCTGTTGTCATCAATCCGCCGGTGTATACGCCGTTTTTCCATGTGGTGGAGAATATGAAGCGCAAATTGGTACAGTCGCCTCTGCTGCACAGGGATGGGACCTATAAAATTGATTTTGAGGATCTGGAGAGGACCTTCCGGAACGGGGCGAAGATGTATCTGATGTGCAGCCCTCATAATCCGGTGGGGCGGGTCTGGACAAAAGAAGAGCTGGAGCGTGTTGCACTTTTGTGTCAGCAATACGGCGTGATCCTGGTGTCCGACGAGATCCATAGCGATATCGTGTTTTCCGGGCATGTCCATACGCCAATTCTCAATGTGGATCCCCAGGCCGTTTTGGTGTCGGCGCCAAGCAAGACCTTTAACATCGCCGGACTGAAATCCTCCACTATTATGATCCGGGATCCCCAGATCCGAACAGCGGTCAAAAATATGGTGGATGCCTTCCACTTGTACCCGAACTTGTTTGCGTATGAGGCTACGATAGCTGCGTATACCAGCGGAGGCGCCTGGCTGGACGAGCTGAATAACTATCTGGAGGCAAATGCCAACTTTGTGGTGGACTTTTTCCGGGCCGCATGCCCGGAAATCCAGGCCTACGTTCCGGAGAGCACCTATCTGATGTGGCTTGATCTTTCCCGGCTGGGGCTGACGGATCGGCAGCTGGCGGAAAAGGCGGTTCAGCAGGCAGGGGTAGCGTTGAACCAGGGGCTGGACTATAGTGCGGAATATGGACAGTATATGCGGCTGAACATTGGAACGCCCAGATCCTATTTGGAACAGGGGCTGAAGCGAATTGCGGAAGCATTCCAACTGAATTAGATATAGAGAATGGAGGACGCTTTGTGGAACGGAAAAAGGTAGAGCTGAAATTTTTTTCAGAGCCGGATATGATGCAGGCCGGCGTTCTGGACGTGGCCAGCTGCGTGGAGGTAATGGACGACACCTTTAAGCTGCTGGGACAGGGCGACTTTGTGATGGGCGGCTATAACCAGAGCAGCCACGGATGTATGCTCTGGTATCCCAAGGACACGCCGTTCCCCAATATGCCCAAGGCAGGGCCCGACCGGCGGTATATGGCAATGCCCGCCTACGTGGGCGGGCGGTACAACTGCTGCGGCGTGAAGTGGTACGGCTCCAACGTATCCAACCCCAAAGAGCGCGGCCTGCCCCGATCCATTTTGCTGGTATGTCTGAACGACCCGGTCACAGGCGAGCCGCTGGCCATTATGTCGGCCAATCTGCTCAGCGCCATGCGGACGGGCTGCGTGCCCGGCGTCGCCACCAAGTACCTGGCACGCAAGGGGGCACAGTCTCTGGGCGTAGTGGGCTGCGGCGTCATCAGCCGCGCCTGCGCTAGAGGGATCCTGTTCAATATGCCGGACGCAAAGAGGCTGTACCTCTATGACATCAAAGAGGAGAGCGCTCGGGCGTTTGCTGCGGAGCTGGCGCCGGAGTTCCCCAACGTGGAAATGGTCATTTGCCCCACGCTGAAGGACTGTATTGTAGACTCCGACGTGATCAGCGTGGCGGCGGCCGGACCGGTTCCCGTAGTCATTGATGAAGCCTGGCTCAAACCTGGCTGTTTGTTCACCGCCACCGGACACGCGGAGATTACGGACGAGTGCTGGCGGAATAACAAGGTTATTTTTGACTACTGGCCGATGCACAGCGTCTGGTACGAGGAGGGGCAGATGCACCCGGACGGGATCGAGAGCACAAAGGACTGGGCCCCCAGCTATCAGATCTTTAAGCTGATCCAGGCCGGACAGCTCAAAGCGGAGGATATGCTCAGCCTGAGCGATGTGGCGGTGGGAAAGATATCCCCCAGAACCTCGGATGAGGATCGAATTTTGTTTGTGTCTGGCGGACTGCCGGTGGAGGACGTCTCTTGGGGCTATACGCTGTATCAAAATGCGCTGGGAAAGGGCCTTGGCCAGACCCTGAAACTCTGGGATCAGGCACACTGGCTATAAATAGAGAAAAGGCACAAGAAAAGGAGGAGAATGAACCATGAAACCGCGAAGCAGAAAGAACCGTATTCTTGCATTAGCCCTTGCCGCCGCGTTGGCGACAACCCTGTTGTCTGGATGTGGAAGCTCCGGGCAGACCAGTCAGTCGGACGCCTCCGGGAGCGGGAGCACCGGTTCAGTAAAGGATGAAGTAGTGGTGGTGCTGAAGGCGGAGCCGTCCAACATTGACCCGCACGGAAACACTGAACTGGTAGCCATGACCACTCAGGTCCAAATTTTTGAAACCCTGGTTACAAAAGACGAGGAAGGAAACATTGTCCCCTGCCTGGCGGAGAGCTGGGAGCAAATCGATGACCACACGGTTCGTTTTACTCTGCGGGATGACGTGTACTTCCACAACGGAGAGAAGCTGACGGCGGAGGACGTAGTGTTTTCTATCCAGCGCGCCGTGGAAAAGCCCTCCAGTGCCGCGATTTTTGCCGCTTTTGATCCGGAAAACACCAAGGTGGTCAGCGAATTAGTGGTGGATGTGGCCACCAAGAACCCTTACGCTGCAATCTTCAACTATCTGGCCTCTACCCGCGGTGAGATCGTCTCCAAGAAGGCAGTGGAGGAGATGGGGGATGACCAGTTTGGCCGCAGCCCCGTGGGAACGGGTCCCTTTATGTTTGACAGCTGGACCACTGGCACCAGCATTACGCTGAAGCGCAATGAGAACTACTGGGGAGAGAAACCTGCATACAGTACTTTGACACTGAAGTTTATTACGGAGACGGCCAACCGGGCCTTGGAGATTGAGGCCGGCAACGCAGATATTGTCCTGGACCCGGATACCGCGGATCTGGACCGACTGGCAGCGCTGGACGGGCTGGAGGTTGTCAGCGGGGACAGCTACGGTATGTCCTACATTGCTTTCACCATGGATGATGAGGTGCTCAGTGACGTTCGGGTTCGACAGGCACTCTCCATGGCGCTCGATCTGGACTCCCTGGTTACTTCCGTCTATGGCAGCTATGCCACAGTGGCAGAGAGTGTAATGCCAAACACTGTGTTTGCCTATGAGTCACAGGGCGGGCACGTATATGATGTAGAGCAGGCCAAACAGCTGCTGGCCGACGCCGGCTATGCCGACGGTCTGACGCTGACACTGAACCTGCCCAACAGCTCTGAGCAGCAGAACATTGGCGTAATTGCCCAGAACATGTGGCGGGAGATTGGAGTGACCGCAGAAATTGCCACGGCGTCTACCTCTGAGGTAATTGCGGCCGGGCGGCGGGGCGACAACCAGATTGTCGTGATGGCTGCCACCTATTCCACCGGCGACCCGGGCCACGCCCTGGCAGATTTTGATACCCGCAGCGACGGATTCCTGCGCCCCAATGACACCCATATTGATGAACTGCTGGATCAGGGAAGCGCCACCTATGATGAGACGGAACGCGCTGCGGTGTATGCCGAGCTGCAGGAGTATATCTATGGCCAGTATTATATGATTCCAGTGGCGAATAAGACGGTGAACTATGTCATCACGGACAAAGTGGAGAACTTCTATTGTGATCCGGGCAATATCCCCTCCTTTGCCGGCGTAGTTGTATACGAGTAATCTGACGAAGGACATGCGGAGCGGAATATCCGCTCCGCATGTTCCATACCTGCCTCCGGCGGTCTGCCGGAGCGCGCAGAAAATAAGGAAAAGAAAGGAAACTTACAATGGAAAAATTGGTAATTGGACAGATGACTTGGCCGGAACTGGAACAGGAGCTGGAGCACATCAAGGTGGCGCTGGTCCCCGTAGGATCTTGTGAGCAGCACGGGCCCAATACCACGTTTGTCACCGACGCGGCGCGGGCGTCCTCTTTTGCGGAGAAGCTGGCAGAGCGCTGCGGGAAAAAGGTTGTGGTCTTCCCGCCCGTGACCTATGGCCTGTCGCTGCACCATATGGACTTTCCCGGTACAGTGACGCTGCGGGTGGAGACCATGATGAACCTGCTGGAGGATATCGGGGTGTCCATTGCCAAGCACGGTATCAAAAAAATTCTGTTCCTGAACGCCCACGGGGGCAACTTCCCGGCACTGGAGGGAGCGGTGATCAACCTGAAGCAGCTGCACGGTGTGGAGGCATACTGGTCTGCGGTGGGATCTGAAATCTCCCTGGGCGGGCTGACGGGACTGCCCAAGCTGATCGGACATGCCTGCGAGGTGGAGACCTCCTCCTGTCTGTACCTGTGCCCCGAAACGGTACGGGAAGACCGGGTGCCCGGCATCATGCAGGACAGCATGCTGACCCGGGATTCCTTTATCAAGGGCGGCGCGGCCTGGAGTTGGAAGAATGACGCATCGCGCAACGGCGCGCTGGGGGATGCCCGGAAGGCAACCTATGAGATTGGAAAAGCAATGACGGAAGAAGCGCTGGACTATATGGAGAAGCTGGTGGACGAGATCATTGAGCGGCACTGAAGCGGCAGCCGGAAAACACATTTTCGGATAAGGAGCAGGCTATGATAAGGTATATTATCAAACGAATTTTCGCCCTGATCCCTGTTCTGCTGGGCGTCTCATTTATTATCTTCAGCCTCCTGTATTTCACCCCCGGCAGCCCGGCGGAATATATGCTGGGTATGGACGCCACGGAGGAGAGTATTGCAGAGCTGGAAGAGGAGTTGGGACTGAATGATCCCTTTCTGGTGCGGTATTTCAATTATATCAAAGATATTGTGACGGAGTTTGACTTCGGGACGTCTTACACCACCAAGCAGTCCGTCACAATTGAAATTTTGGATCGCATACCGGCTACCTTGACCTTGGCGGTTTTAAGTGTGGCCTTTGCGACCATTGTGGGCGTGGTGACAGGTGTCATAGCGGCGGTAAAGCAATATTCCATTTTTGATAAAGCGGCTACAGTGGTGGCCCTGACCGGCGTCTCCATGCCAAACTTCTGGACGGGCCTGATGCTGATCATTATTTTTGCCGTTAACCTGAAGGTGCTGCCGCCTTCTGGATTTGATACGCCCCTGCACTGGATCCTGCCCACGCTGACCGTCGGCATGGCCTCCAGCGCCACCATTATGCGCCAGACCCGCTCGGCCATGCTGGAGGTCATCCGTCAGGACTATATCACAACAGCCAGAGCAAAGGGACAAACGGAGTTTGTCATTGTGATGCGCCATGCGCTGCGCAACGCGCTGATTCCCATTATCACGGTGGTGGGCATCTCCTTTGGCACCATGCTGGGCGGCGCGATTTTGGCGGAGTCCATTTTCTCCATTCCGGGAATCGGAAAGCTGATGGTGGACGCCATTAATGTCAAGAACTATCCCATGGTACAGGGAGGCGTGCTGTTTATTGCCTTTGCTTTTTCCATTGTCAATCTGATGGTGGACATTCTCTATGCCTTTGTGGACCCGCGGATCAAGTCGCAGTATAAAGGCGGTAAGAAGAAAAAGAAACAGGCCATAGCCGCTGCGGCCGCTACGGACAACAAGGAGGGATAAGCATGGGGGCGACAGCGACAAACAGCACTGCGGTGGACTTTGCAGCCGTCAAAAAAGAGGGGATGCTGAGCCAGACCTGGCGGGGACTGAAAAAGAATAAAATGGCTATGGTGGGTCTTGTTCTGATAATACTGTTGATTATCATGGCGCTTTTTGCTGATTTTATCGCGCCCTATGGCGTGGATGACCAGGACCTGGCACAGAAGTTTCAGCCGCCCAGCGCCGCCCACCTCTTTGGGACAGACGACTTTGGGCGGGACGTATTTAGCCGCGTCATTTACGGCAGCCGCTACTCCCTGGCGATCGGTGTGTGTGCAGCCGTCCTGTCCGCGGCGGTGGGCATGCTGGTTGGAGCCTTGGCAGGTTTCTACGGGGGCAAGACGGACAACGTTTTGATGCGTTTGATTGACATTATGCTGGCCATCCCCAGCACGCTGCTGGGCATTTCCATTGTTGCGGCCCTGGGCAACGGAATCCGCAACGTGATTATCGCGGTGGCCATTGGAGCGGTGCCCGCCTATGCCCGAATTGTACGCGCTTCCATTTTGTCGGTGAAGGAGCAGGAGTATATTGAGGCGGCGAGGTCTATCGGTGCATCGGATCTGCGCATTATTATGCGCCACATCCTGCCAAACTGCCTGGCCCCCATTATTGTTCAGATCACCATGAGTGTGGCCAAGGCAATTTTGGAGGCGTCGGCGCTGAGTTTCATCGGGCTGGGCGTACAGCCGCCCTCGGCGGAGTGGGGCGCCATGCTCTCGGCCGCAAGACCGTATTTCAGAAGCTACTGGTGGGTGATGACCTTCCCCGGGCTTGCCATTATGATGATTATCTTCGGCTTGAACCTGTTCGGCGACGGTCTGCGCGACGCGCTGGACCCCAGACTGAAGACCTAAAGGAGAAGAGCTATGGGAGAAGCAATTTTATCCATCAAGGATCTGTCCGTCCAGTTTATTAAGGACAAAAGTGTGGTGCATGCAGTCAATCACTTGTCTCTGGAGCTGCAGCCCGGTGAGACCTTGGGGCTGGTGGGTGAGACCGGTGCGGGCAAGACGACGACGGCGCTGAGCATTATGAACCTAGTCCCCAATCCTCCTGGGAAAATAGTGGGTGGGGAGATTATGTTCAACGGGGAAAATGTGCTGAAAAAATCAAAGCGCGAGCTGCGCAAAATGCGCGGCCATGATATCTCCATGATTTTTCAGGACCCCATGACCTCCCTGAATCCCGTGATGACAGTGGGAGATCAGATTGCCGAGGTGATTCGCCTGCACAATCAGGTGTCCCGGGCCCAGGCCGCCATCAAGGCCCAGGAGATGCTGGAGATGGTTGGCATTTCAGGGGAGCGCTATGGGGACTATCCCCACCAGTTTTCCGGCGGGATGAAACAGCGCGTGGTAATTGCCATTGCACTGGCCTGCAGCCCCAAGCTGCTGATTGCCGACGAACCCACCACCGCGCTGGACGTGACCATTCAGGCCCAGGTGTTGGAGCTGATGGCGAATTTGAAACAGCAGCTGAATACCTCTATGATTTTGATCACCCACGATTTGGGCGTGGTGGCCCAGGTATGCGACAAAGTGGCCATTATGTACGCCGGAGAGATTGTGGAGTATGGGGACCTGAGCGACATCTACGACCACGCGTCCCACCCCTATACGCAGGGCCTGTTTGGCTCCATTCCGGATTTGGACAGGGACACGGAACGGCTGAACCCCATTGCCGGCCTGATGCCGGATCCCACTGCCCTGCCCGAAGGGTGCTCCTTCAGTCCCCGCTGCCCCCATTGCACGCAGGCCTGCGGGCAGCAGGATCCGGGGCTGACAGAAATTTCACCGGGGCACCAGGTAAAATGCCTGCTGTTCCAGCGAGAGGAGGGATGACCGCATGGATACCATTCTGGAGGTCAAGGGGCTGAAGAAATATTTTAATACGCCCAAAGGCGTGCTTCACGCAGTGGACGGCATTGACTTTTCTCTGGAGCGGGGGAAGACGCTGGGAATTGTAGGGGAATCGGGCTGTGGGAAATCCACCCTGGGACGCGTAATTCTGCACCTGCTGGAGAGTACAGGCGGTTCCATCCTGTTCGAAGGGGAGGACATTACCAATCCGGGGAAGGACAAATGGAAAAAGCTGCGTCAGGATATGCAGATGATCTTTCAGGACCCCTATTCCTCTATCAATCCCCGTATGACCGTCAGTGAAATCATTGGGGAGCCCCTGAAAATTTTTGGTTTGCATAACAGCGGCGTCAGCTATGACGAGGCGGTAGCGAAGCTGATGGATACGGTGGGACTGGCCCGGCGGCTGTACAACACCTATCCCCACGAACTGGACGGAGGTCGGCGGCAGCGCATTGGAATTGCCCGGGCCCTGGCACTGAATCCCAAGTTCATTGTCTGCGACGAGCCGGTTTCCGCGCTGGATGTTTCAATTCAGGCCCAGATTCTCAATCTGATGCAGGATCTGCAGGAGGAGCGCAAGCTGACCTATATCTTTATTACCCACGATCTGTCGGTGGTGAAGCACATTTCCGATGATATCGGCGTAATGTACCTTGGGAAAATGGTGGAAAAATGCGGCTCAAAGGTGCTGTTTAAAAAGCAGCTCCATCCCTATACAAAGGCGCTGCTGTCCGCCATTCCCAGGCCGGATATCCACAGCAAGACAAAGCGAATCCTGCTGCGGGGAGAAATTTCCTCCCCCATAGATCCGGAGGACCGGTGCCGCTTCTGCGCCAGATGTATTTACGCCCAGGAAAAGTGCTTTCAGAAGGAGCCAGATCTGGAAGAGGCTCTTCCGGATCACTTTGTCTCGTGTCACTATTGGCGCGAGATTGATTCAGGCGAGCTGACGGCGCAGGAGGCATAGGAGGCGGGATAATAAGGGGCGGGCTTTCAGACCAGTCCCTTCCCATTTCTAAAAAGCCCTGTCAAGCATTTTGTCTCCGTAATTGTGAACAGGCCTGTATGAAAGAAGCAAGAAGTCCCCTTGAAGCCGGCCCTATAAAGGACCGGCTTCATATGTCTTCTAAAAAAATTATAATTCTGACTCCAGCAGGTGGATATAGCAGTCCAAAACTCTGAAAAAACTGTCAATTTCCTGCGAGGAACAAAACTGTGTCAACTCATGGAGGGTCTGGGTGACGTTAAGGGCGTCGTAGGCTTTGTGGGCCGCGCTGAGTTCCTGACCGGCTTTTGTGGCATAGAGTTCCACATTTCTGGCGTTTTTGGGATTCTTTCTTCTGACGATATATCCCTTCTGTTCCAGCTTGGTGGCTGTCTGAGAGAGTGCACTGTTGGTGCGCCGCCACATATTGGCCAGTTGGGAAATGGTAATACCGGGATTTTCTTCGATGGCGGTGAGCGTATGCACCTCTACCATGTTGATAGGCTGCCCCACTCCATAATTGTGCTGCTCAGACATGTAACTGGTATAGAGCAGGACGAATTTATATACCGCGTTTGCCTTTTCGTTCAACTGGCTGAAAAGGTTGTCCACAGTTGTTGCATTGTACTCAGGCATCATAATAGTTTACACCCCAAATTAGCGTTTTAAACAACAAAATCTGTTTTACCCCATAATTTTAAAATAAAATGAACAAAAACACAAGTAAAATAATAGAGCCAGGTGAGAAATTTTGAAGCTAATAAACCAATTGGATTATTCTGCAACGCTTTATCCCACATCGCTGGTACAGGGGATTCCGGCTGCGCCTCCCTATCCGACGATTGCACGGGCCGGATGCGGAATATGCTGTATCTGCATGCTGGTGGAATTGCTGTGCGGGCGTGCCCTTTCTGTGGAAGAAGGAATCGCGCTGTCCATAGAGGCCCGGGCAAACTGCTTCGGGACGGACATGAAACGGCTGGGCGCGCTGGTGGCTGAACGGTATCAGTTGAATATGAGGCTGACAGATGAAATTGGGGCCGTGAGGAGCTGCCTGAGTTCAGGAGGTGCGGCTATTTTCAATGTAGGAGGCAGCACCATCCACCGGAAGGGGACTTTTTCTGACGGCGGACACTTTGTCCTGGCGCAGGCCGGGCCGAGCGGGACCTTGCGGGTCTGGGACCCCTCGTTTTCCCGGGAGAAATATCAGACGGAGCAGCGGGCGGAGCGGGTGCAGATTTGTCAGGATCGGAGCCTGCTGACTGAATTGGAAACTATTCGAGAGGATCTGGCTATGAGAAGTCCCGGCGCCTATCTGTTTTGGCGCGGGGGAACGAAGGAACCGCAGCATAACAGCTGACAAATTTTTCGCCGCAAGAATCCGTCCAAGGCGCACATACTGTCCACAGAGTATGGGAAAAGGGGGCGGTATGCAGTTGAACAGACGGGCGGCAAAACGGGCGCTTTTGGGCACATGGGCCCTCGTTCTGATGTTGGAGCTGGGCGCGCCGGGGGAGGAAGCGCATACGGCGGGGGGCGGCGCTCTGGTGGAGGCGGAGGAGACAGCAGAAATGCCCCTGGTGGCCCTCACCTTTGACGATGGTCCCCGCAATTCCACCACCGGACGGCTGCTGGAGGGACTGGCCCTGCGGGAGGTGCCCGCCACCTTTTTCCTGCTGGGCTCCCGCATTGCGGGCAGCGAAGAACTGATTCGGGAGATGGCCGCTGACGGACACCAGATAGGGGTGCACACCTTTGATCATGTGGTGGTGGCGGACCTGTCCCGGGCGGACTTTGATCTTCAGGTGGGCAAGACCAGGGCGCTTCTCGCCAGCATACTGGGGCCGGGAGAATTTTGGCTGCGGCCCCCCTATGGCATTGTGGACGCATCGGTGAGGCGCTGGTCGGACGGGCCGCTGATTTTGTGGTCGGTGGATCCGGAGGACTGGAAGGACAGCGACACCGACCGCATTGCAGCCGCCGTGGCGGAGCATGTGCAGGACGGGGACATTATCCTGATGCACGACATCTATGACAGCTCGGTGGATGCCGCCCTTCGGGCGGTGGATATCCTGCTGGAACGGGGCTTCTGCTTTGTGACGGTGGAGCAGCTGATGGCGCTCAGAGGCGTTGAGCCCGAAAGCGGGGAGACATACCGGGCCTTTCCGCCGGAAGAGGAGCGGGACAAAAATTTGTAAAAACGATTGTAATTTTCCGCCCAATCATGTAAACTAAGGGCAGGATTAAAATGCTGAAGGAGGCACCCCCAATGAAGATTGCCCGTTTGGTACTGAGAATTGTGGCCCTGTCCCTGGCCGCCGCTGCCGCTGTATGCGCCATTGTGGCGTATTGGGATAAGCTGGCCGAGCTGTGCGGCTGTGCCAAGGAGAAGATTCAGCGCACCGCCAGCTCCTCGGAGTATGACGATTACGAGGAGTAACTCCCGCTTTCCCATACCCAAGAGGAATGGAACTGGCCGCCCGGAATCCGGGCGGCCAGTTCTTTTTTTCGTGGAAGAGAAAAGGCTGCTCAGGCGGTCAGCCAGTTCAGGCAGGCCTTGCTCCCGGTGCGCCGGAGCAGGACGGCGGAGAACACGGCGTCGCAGAGAAAGACGGCCAGCGCGGCCCAGGAGACAGGGGCGGGGATGGCGGCCAGCCAGGGGGAGACCAGCGGGTGGAACCAGCGGACCAGAACCACGGACAAAAGGCCCCAGGCCAGCGAGAAAGGCAGGCATACCCGCCCCTGCAGGCTGCCGGGCAAGCCGCGATAGTCCCAGAAGGAGACGTGCAGAACGTAGTGGTAAAACAGGGCCGTCAGGTATTCCGCCGCAGTGGCAGTCAGCCCGCCCAGCAAAAACAGAGCGGGCAGCGAACGGGAAACCCAGCCGGGCAGCAGCAGAATGGCGCAGGCGCCAAGGCCGTAGACAGGACACAGGGGGAGCAGCAGCAGACACTTGCGGTTGGGATCGCCCCCGGTGGACCGGGCATAGGCCACCTCAAGGAAGAAGCCCATCAGGCTGTAAAAGAGAAAGGTCCAAAACCAGATCACAGAACAAGCCTCCATTTTCTTGCCCGGAGCGGGTCTGAAGCGTCCAAAAGACTGCCGGAGGCCCTGAGGCAGGGCGGCGCAAGCGCGCCTTGTTCAGCAGCGCCGGGGACGGGTCAGACACTATCCGGGCGGCTGGAGATGGAGACCTCCGCTTTCCGCTTGACAGGATGGCAGAAGACGGAGGTCTCCCTCTCCCATTGGTAGGATAGCGGGAGATGGAGGCCTCCATGCGTGTAATTTCTGGATGGGTCAGGCCTGAAGCAGACAGAGGATCAGACCGTAAAAAATGCTGGCGCTGATGCCGAATACCAGCACAGGGCCCGCCACCACAAAGAGCTTGGCCGCCGTGCCGGTGATCAGCCCTTCGCTTTTGAACTCCAGGGCGGGGGACACCATGGCATTGGCAAAGCCGGTGATGGGCACCAGAGTTCCCGCGCCGGCCCGCTTGGCCAGCTTGTCGAAGCACCCGAGCCCCGTAAGCAGAGCGGCGGCAAAAATCAATGTGACGGACACCGCCGTACCGGCCTGTTCCTGATCCAGGCCCCAGCTCTGATACAGGTTGGACAGGGCCTGGCCGGCGGTGCAGATTGCCCCGCCCACTGCAAAGGCCCACACCAGATTTTTCCCCATGGGGGAGGGCCTGGAGCGCTCGTTTACCAGCTTGCCGTAATCCTGATTTGTCAAATTCAACTTTTCTTCACCTCAGCAGCTTGAAATTGCCAGGACAGCTTCCGTTTTAGCCTGTCCATTCAGGAAAAAAATATACAGGCAGCACGTATGGACAGGGAGGGAGATGCATAAATTGAACTGAGGCAGGAAGGAGGGAATTTCCTTGTATTACAGCAGAAGGGAGCGGGTTTTGACCTGTATCGCAGCCATTCTGGCCGGAGCGGCACTGCATTTCTTGTATGACCGCTGGCCCAACGCGGGGACAGCGCTGTTCGCGCCGGTGAATGAGAGCTTGTGGGAGCATGTGAAACTGGTGTTTTGGCCCTATCTCGGGGCGGCGGTGCTGCTCAACCGCGGACGGCCGGGGGGAATACGGCCCTGGCTGCTGATGCTGCCGGTTTTGTGCGGGCTGATGCTCGCCCTGGGATGGGGTTACCATGTGCTGCTGGGGGGAGAGGCGATGGCCGTGGATCTGGTGATTTATACGGCGATCATGATTCTGGGATTCTGGGCGCCCGGCTGCTTTTCCGGCCCATTTCAGGGAATAAAATGGGTGATTCCCATTCTGGTGGTCGTGGTGCTGGCGGGATTGATTGGGGTATTTACCCTGTGGCCCCCGGACAACATCTTGTTTGTCGACCTGTCCGGGGCCAATACCTGGGCCCAGATTCCCTGCTGAGCCCATTGGGCGGGCCGGAGAAAACGGGCTGTCAGAGCCCCCGAAATCTGCTATAATAGTGGGGAAGGGGGCGGGTAAACTTGGTGGTATACGGGACAAGGGAGCTGAAGCGGCGGGAGGAGATTTATCAGCTTCTGGCCCTGTCGGCGCAGGAGTGCTGGGGCCTGGAATACCTGCCGCAGATTGTCCGCGCACCGGGCGGAAAGCCGTATTTTCCCCGGGAGGCGGAGAGAGAATTCAACGTAAGCCACAGCGGGGAATTGGGCCTTTGTGCGTTGGACCGGAGGCCTGTGGGAGTGGACATTCAGCTGGTTCAGACGCGGCGGCCCGGCCTGCCCGCCCGGGTATGCAGCTGGGAGGAGCTGGAGTGGCTGGAGCGCCAGCCGGACCGCTGGGTTGGCTTTACCCTGCTGTGGGCCATGAAGGAGAGCCGGGCCAAGTACAGCGGGGAGGGGCTGACCCGCCCGATTCGCTCCATTCAAGTACCGCTGCTTCAAAAGGGAGAGCGGGGAGCGGTTCTGGATGGGCTGTTGTTTCAGACCTATCAGGGGGAGGGCTGGGCGGCGGCCGTATGCGGGGAGACGCCCGCGCCGGAGCAGATCTGCTGGAGAAAACTTGGGAAAACAGAGATTTTACGGGAAGAGTGAAATTTTCCCCTTTACAAGTGTTGAAAATCCTGCTATAATAACGGAGCGCAAAACGAAATGCGCCCGTAGTTCAATGGATAGAGCGTCAGATTCCGGTTCTGAATGTTGGGG
>JAHYYS010000019.1 GCA_019424865.1 bacterium | reverse complement strand
GCGCACAGTGTGCGCCCGTAGGATACTGCTGCATTTATTTCGTAGGGGCGGATATCATCCGCCCGTCTTTCCGGTTTTATCTCCCTCGTAGGGGCCGGTCCCAGACCGGCCCGCCGGGAATGTCCGGAACGGCGGTTGGGGGACGTTTCCTCCGTCGGCTCGGTCTCCCGGCTTTCGTAGGGGCGCACCGTGTGCGCCCGCCGGGTGCCGGGCCACGGTGATTCGTAGGGGCGGATATCATCCGCCCGCCGCCCCGGTTTTATCCCCCTTGCGGGGGCCGGTCCCAGGCCGGCCCGCCGGGAATATCCGGAACGGCGGTTGGGGGACGTTTCCTCCGCTGGCTCGGTTTCCCGGCTTTCGTAGGGGCGCACCGTGTGCGCCCGCCGGGTGCCGGGCCACGGTGATTCGTAGGGGCGGATATCATCCGCCCGTCCCTCCGGTTTCCCGACCCTCCGTAGGGGCCGGTCCCAGACCGGCCCGCCGGGAATGTCCGGAAACGGTACTTGGGGGATGTTCTGCCCGCGGGCGGGCTACATTCCAGGGAAGGAAAGCAGCCGCGTCGGCACAAAGTCCGTTTACTCGAAACGGCCTGACGGCCATTTCTCGCCCGCTCCCTTGCGCCTCCTTTCCAACCGTGACCCGCTGCGCTGGGCTCACGATTGGGTGCCAATGCCGGGTCTGCGGGCCCGGGCCCAGGGGCGCTCTTCTGATGCCCCGGCACTTGCGGCCGGCGCGGAAGCCTCATGAACGGCGTCTAACCGTTATCACTGCCGTTCTCCTCAATGACCTGTTCCGGTGCTTCTGCAAGATAATCTGCGTCTGAGAAATGCAGCATACACCCGCGGGTGGTGAACGGCGGGCGGCTGGTAGCCGCCCCTACGCAAGAAACGCGATCCGATATTCAGCGGGCGCACACTGTGCGCCCCTACGGAATAAACGTGATCCGATATCCTGCGGGCGCACGCTGTGCGCCCCTACGAAAGACGGACATCAAAGAAGAGGACACAGGTCAGCTTCCGCTATTAAACCTATTATATCATAGCTTTACAGCATTTCAAATAACAGCAAACAGATTCGAAAACCGCATACAATTCCGAATCTATCTTTTATCCTATGCCTCCCGTACAATACACTATGAGGTGAGAGGCATGGCACAGTTTCTTCCAAAGCCCTATAAGCGCGAGCCGGTTACCGTCCGCCTCTCCAATGAAAAGCTGGAACGCATTGATTCGCTGGCCGCCGCGTTCCACATCAGCAGGAGCGAGCTGATTAACCAATGCATTGATTTTGCGCTGGATCAGATGGAGGAGGAAGAGCATGGAGAAAAGAGGGACAAGCCGGCCGGAGCTGCCGCTGGCCGAACAGGTCTATGAACAGATGAACGGCTTTTACGTCCGCCCGCTGGTCCCCGGCGTCCGGGACGAATCCCGGGACGGCGTGCTCACCCCCTATCTGGACGCCCTGTATGACGCCCGCGGCCGGCTGTGCCGGCGCTGCGGCCTGGCCGAGGAGGACGCCGACCTGGAGGCCCTGCTGAACGCCGCCGAGGGCCTGTGCCGGGCCTGCGCTCTGGAGATGTTCCGCTATGGCCGCCAGCTGGCGCCGGAGCGGGAAAAATAGCCCTGTACACCCCGGGCCCCTTTGTGCTATGATAACAGGGCAACAACCCGCACAAAGGAGAATCTTACCGTGTACATCGACCCCAATGTCTATACCGGCCGTCCCACGGACGACCGCATTCCCCAGGAGCTGGCCGTCTATGACCGGCTGGAGGAGCTGAACATCCCCTATCTCCGGGTGGACCACGACCACGCCGACACCATGGAGGACTGTCTGAAAATCGAGTCCCTGCTGGGCGCCCGAATCTGCAAGAACCTGTTTTTGTGCAACCGGCAGCAGACCGACTTCTATCTGGTGATGATGCCGGGGGACAAGCCCTTCAAGACCAAGTTCCTCTCCGCCCAGCTGGGCTGCGCCCGGCTGTCCTTTGCCGACGGGGACCACATGGCCCAGTATCTGCAGACCACCCCCGGCTCAGTGTCCGCTCTGGAGCTGCTGTTTGATACGGACCACCGGGTCCAGCTGGTCATCGACCGGGCCCTGATGGAGGATGACTTTATCAGCGGCCACCCGGGCATCTCCACCTCCACCCTGCGCCTGGCCCGGGAGGATCTGCTGCGCTATGCGGCCTCCACCGGCCACGAGCCCGTCTATGTGGATCTGCCCGATCCCCGGACGGAAGAGGCTTAACGCCGCCCCAAAAACGAAACTCCCCTTCCGGCCAGGTACGGCGGAAGGGGAGTTTTTTGCGGTCTGTTATGCCCGGCGGATGATGCCCATGGGCGTGCACTCGCTGGACTGGCCCAGGGGGTTGTCCCCCAGAATGCCGGCCAGCTGATCCAGGGTGGGCTGCTTCTCGGAAAAGCCCAGGATGTTGGCCCCCAGGTCGTTGATATCCACGATGGCAACAGGATGTCCAAGGGCCTGTGCCAGGCGCTTGGCCGTGCCCATGGGCTCGGCCGGGGTGAGGACCACATAGTGGTCATAGGGCGGGATGGTCCCCTCGGTGGGGCCGTCGATGCCCCGGGCCTTGGGGCCGGCCACAAGATAGAACCAGCCCTTTTTCCCCAGCAGCTTGCCGATGACGCTGCAGAAGGCGGCGAACAGGATGCGCAGGGTGCCGCACTCCTGCAGGGCCATCTCCATGGTCTCCGGGATGCCCAGGCCGATGCCGGCGGGGGTCTTGGTCACATAGCGGCTCAGGGTGACAGCCAGCTTGCGGGGCTTGATGTCCTCCATGGGGATGGCCCGGTTCTGGGTGCAGGCCACCGCCTTCTCCGAGATAAACAGGATGTCCCCCGGCTGCATCTTGTCCCTGGCGTACTTGGTCACCACGTCGGCCATGTCGTCCGCCTTGGTGATCAGATGGGTTTTGACCGGGATGCGCAGGTACTCCACTCCCTCCACGGTGCGGGAGAGCTGCTTGCCCGGATTGGCGCTGTAATTGGTCTCCTGGCTCATTGGTAAAGGCGCTCCTCTCAAACGTGGGGCCTGCCTGCCCCACAGCATTCTTGCCAAAGCACGGCCCCCATTATAACACGCCCCCGGAGGCTTTTCCATGGGGGCGGGGAAATTTTTATCCGCCGGGCCGGTTCCAGGGCCGGCCGTGGCCGAAATACAGGGTCCTGGCCCCCATGGAGGCAATCTTCTCCGCGCTGGCCAGCAGCTGCTCCCGGCTGTGGTACAAAGGCGCGGGACGGGGACGGGGCAGATTGATCATGGCGTCCCCCACCACCAGTCCGCCCCCGGGGAGCTCCACCCCCACGCAGCCCGACGTGTGGCCGGGCAGGGCCACCACCCGGGCCTCCACCCCCCAGGGCTCCAGGCTCTGGCCGTCCTCCAGCCAGACGGATGGGGAGAAGGCGGGGGCCATCTGGGTGCGGAAGCTGTGGCGGGACAGGGACAGCATCAGGCGGCCCAGGAGGCCGTCGGCGCACATGGATTGCCGGCGGTTGTCCGCCAGCAGCCCCAGATCGGCGGGATGGAGGGCCGACGGGACCCCCAGGCGCTCCATCAGGAAAGCAGTATTTTGAATGTGGTCCACGTGCCCGTGGGTCAGCAGAATCAGCCGCACATCCTGGCCCAGACAGGCGGACAGCAGCTTTTCCCCATAGCCCGCCCAGCCGGTATCCACCAGCACGCTGCCCCGGTCGCCGGTGAGCAGGTAGCAGTTCACCGTGCCGCAGGGAATGCGGCGCACCCGGGTCATGCCAGCACCCCTGTCAGGCAGGACGCCTGTGCCCGCTCCAGGCGGACCGGGCGCAGCTGGTTGTGCAGGTTCTCCCCGCTGGCCACCCGAACTTCGGTATAGCGGGTGGTATAGCCCCGCCACAGGCCGTCCCGCTCCTCCTCAAACAGCACGGGGAGGGTCTCTCCCACCCACTGCTCCAGATAGGCCCGCTCCATCTCCGCGGCCGCGGCAGCGGCCCGGTGGGCCCGTTCCTCCTTCTCCGCGTTGGGCACCTGCCCCGGCATGGCCGCCGCCGGGGTGCCCGGCCGGCGGGAGTAGGGGAAAATGTGCATGGCGGAAAAGGCGCACCGGCGGAGAAAGGCGAGGGTCTGCTGAAATTCGTCCTCCGTCTCTCCGGGGAAGCCCGCAATCAGGTCGGTGGTGATGCCCGGCCGGTCAAAATGCTGCCGCAGCAGCTCCACACTCTGGGAAAAGCGGGCGGTGTCATACTTCCGGTTCATCCGCTTCAGCACCGTGTCGCACCCCGACTGCATGGACAAATGGAAGTGGGGGCACAGATTTGGCAGGGCGGCGGCCCGGCGGCAGAACTCCTCCGTCACCGTCCGGGGCTCCAGAGAGCCCAGCCGCACCCGGCAGTCCGGCGCGGCGGCGCACACGCCCTCCACCAGGTCGATCAGGGAGGCGCCGCCCCCCAGGTCCTGCCCCCAGGAGGAGATCTCGATGCCGGTGAGCACCAGCTCCCGATAGCCCTCCGCCGCCAGCCGGGCGGCCTGCTCCCCGGCCTGCTCCAGGGGCAGGGAGCGCACCCGGCCCCGGGCATAGGGGATGATGCAGTAGGAGCAGAAGTTGACGCAGCCGTCCTCCACCTTCAGCATGGCGCGGGTGCGGCCCTCCAGCCCGCCGGCGGGCAGGGGCTCAAAGACCCGGCGCTGGAAGGGGTCGTCCAGGGCGGAGATGGGCCGGCGCGCGTCCCAGGCCTCCTCCAGCAGCCGGACAAAGCCGGTGCGGTCCCCGGTGCCGGCGATCAGGTCCACCCCCAGCCGCTCCACGTCGCCGGGGTGGGTCTGGGGATAGCAGCCGCACACCGCCACCAGGGCCTCCGGGGCCGTCTTGCGGCAGCGGCGGATGACCTGGCGGGATTTTTTGTCGCTCACCGCCGTGACGGTACAGGTGTTGACCACATAGGCGTCGGCCTCCCCCTCGAAGGGGACCAGGGTGTGGCCGCGCTGGGCGCACAGCTGCTCCAGCGCCTGGGTCTCATACTGATTGACCTTGCAGCCAAGGGTATAAAAAGCAATTCTCATAGCTGGTTTTCCTCAATGGGCGGGCCGGCCCCGATGTCGGGGCCGGCCGCGCAGGGGGCCGCCGCGCCGGGCGGCGGCCGGAATCAACAAAGGTTTCTCCCGGGACGGACCGCCCGCTCAGGCGGGCACATCCGCGTTCCCGTGCTCGGGCACCACCGCAAAGAACACCAGATCCCCGTCGCTGTCGTTGATCAGGCTGTGGGCGTGGCCCTTGGGGCAGTAGTGGCAGTCGCCGGCGGCCACCGTCTCGTATGCCCCGTCGTACAGTACCTTCCCCTGGCCGGAGATGATATAGATGATCTCGCTGTTGGTCACGTGGGTGTGCAGGCCCACGGTGGAGCCGGGGTGCAGGGTCCCGTGCAGGATCTTGTTGAGCCCGTCGTTCTGAATGCGGGCAATCAGCGCCCCCTCGCCCCCCTGAAACCGGGACAGGACGGCCTCCTCCACCTGGTCAAATACGATTTTCATGTTCTGCTTCCTCCTCATCTGGTTTGGGGTTCTCCCCTTCGGAGCCGGCCGGACCGGCCTCCTCCGGATCCTTCAAATCTTCCGGCAGCAGCTGCATCAGCTGCTCCCTGGTGGGGCTGTCCAGCTGCGCCACCCGGTCGGAGTGGCGGGCCACCGCCTTTTCAAACAGGTTGCGCACCTCCCGGGCGTTGCCGAAATTTTCGTCCCGGTGGTCGTACAGCGTCTGAAAATCCGCTCTGGCCCAGCTCTCCGCCTCGGGGGTGAGCTGATAGCCGTTCTTTTGGCACATGGACTGGAAAATTTCCATCAGCTGCCCGGCGTCATAGTCCTGGAAGAAGAAATATTTGTTGAACCGGGACTCCAGCCCCGGGTTGGCATGGAGAAAACGCTCCATGGGACCGGTGTAGCCGGCCACGATGACAATCAGGTCGTCCCGGTGGTCCTCCATGTTTTTCAGCAGCACCTCAATGGCCTCGTGGCCAAAGTCATTGCTGTTTTCCTGGCTGACCAGGGCGTAGGCCTCGTCGATGAACAGCACGCCCCCCAGGGCCTTCTGCACCGCCTCCTGGGTTTTCAGGGCGGTCTGGCCCACAAAGCCGGCCACCAGGCCGGACCGGTCCACCTCCACCAGCTGGCCTTTGGACAGTACCCCGATGCAGCGGTAAATTTTGGCCAGCAGGCGGGCCACGGTGGTTTTGCCGGTGCCCGGGTTGCCCAGGAAGACCAGATGGAGGGACATGGGCGGGACGGGCAGGCCCGCCTCCTGGCGCAGCCGGCGCACCTTTACCAGGTTAATCAGGCTTTTGACGTCCTTCTTCACCTGCTCCAGGCCGCACAGGCCGTCCAGCTCGGCCAGCAGGTCCTCCAGCTTGGGCGGCTCCTCCTCCGGCGCGTCCTGCTGCTTCTGCTCCGTCTGGGCGGGGGCGGTCTCCTTCCCTGCGGCGGGGGGCGGGCTCTCCGGCTGGACGGGACGGCGGGCCACAAAGTCGTCCGCCTTCAGGGGCGGCCGGTCGGCGCGCAGGCCGTCCCGGTCACACAGGGCGATAAGCGTGTCGTTGCAGGCGTTGACAAAGCCGGCCTCCCGCTCGCTGACCACCCCGTCCACTGCGGCGAACAGCAGCAGAATCAGGGTGAGCTGGTCGGCGAACCGCCGGGCCAGGGTGGTCCCCTTCATGCGGTCATACCGCCGCAGGTCCTCGAAAAAGGCGGGGGGCTGAAACAGATCAAAATCGGCCACGCCGGTGGCTACCTCCCAGTACAGGGCGGAGGGCACCGGGTTGCCGGCGGAATAGATGGCGTTGTAGAACTCCACGTGGCGGGGGGTGATGGAGCTGGCGTTGTCCGCCTGCCACACCCCCAGGACATACCGGCGCATATACCCGTCCACCTGGCGGCTGAAGGTCATGCGCAGGGCGGGGTCGGGGATCAGGCGGCGAAAGGCGGTGACGGCCTCGTTATACTGTTTGTGCACCTCGCTGGCGGTTAAGGCACTGGCCATGGCGCTTCACACTCCCCCTGAAAAATCTGCTCCCATTATATAAGAAAGCGGGCTGGCGGTCAAGGCGGAGGAGAAGTAGACATAAAATTATGAACATTTTGTTATTTCGACTTTTTCCGTTGACGGAAGGGGAAATCCCCTGTACAATAAAGGAAACGGTCCGCCCGGTGGACGGATGTGATGATCACTGAGAATCGGTGGAGGAATGTACGATGGCAGACAGACAGAACCCCTCCCGCCGCAGTACGGCAGACGGCAGCAGACAGCAGACGGCCTCCCGCCGCAGCGGGTCGGAGGGCAGCCGCGCGGCGGCGCCCAAGCGCGCCGCCGGGGACAAGAAGGCGCCCCCCCGGCGCAACGACGTCATCCGCTGCGAAAAATGCGGCGAGGACTACTCCGTTACCTATAAGCGCTGCCCCTTCTGTGACGAGCGCCCCGGCCGGGGCTTCAGCGGCAAGCGGGTGGCGGGCAATACCCGGGGCGGCGGATACGGCGGCCCGGTCAATCCGGTCCAGATTGTGGGCCTTGTCATTTCGCTGGTCCTGATTATCGCGGCCCTGTTTATTGTGTTCACCCGCATCGCGCCGCTGTTTACCGGAAGCAGTTCCGGCGGCGGCTCCTCTGTAAGCGCCGGGCAGAGCACGCCCGGCGGCAGCACCAGCCAGGGCGCCGGAAGCGGCAGCGGAACAGACGGCTCCCAGGGTGACGGCTCCACCGCCGAGCCGGAAGTCAATGTCCAGTCGGTCACCCTGAGCCAGTCGGACTTTACCCTGCAGCCCGGGGAGGATCAGCCCATCACGGTGGCTGTGGTTCCCGTGGAGGCGGCCGACTCTGTGGTGTGGACCAGCAGCGATCCCACGGTGGCCACCGTGGATCAGGATGGCCTGGTGACCAACGTGAACACCGGCAGCGGCACAACCAAGGTCACCATTACCGCCGCCTGCGGCGACAAGAGCGCTGAGTGCACCGTGTACTGTGTGGGCTCCGGCACCGGCTCCTCCGGCGGCGGGACCAGCACCGGCGGCGGCAGCCTCCAGCCCAACAGCGAGGCCACCATCACCGGGGCCAGCGGAGGCCTGAACATCCGCTCCGGCCCGGGCACCAGCTATGAGGTGCAGGCCAGCACCCAGAACGGCGCGGTGGTCACCGTGCTGGAGGAGGCCGGGGACGGCTGGTATCACATCCGCTATGCCACCGGCGGCGGCAACTATGAGGAGGGCTATGTCCTGGGCGACTACCTCACCGCCCGCTAACAGCCAATTCTGATGCCGAAAAGCGGCGTGTCACGTTGAATGAAGTGACACGCCGCTTTTTAACGGCCTCCCGGGGCCGGTTTTGACGGGCGCTCCTCTTGTATTTCCCGCCTGTTTACGGTATGATAAGCTTGATATTGCGGCCCGCCGGGCCGCCGGAATGAAAAATTCCTCTGGGGAGGTTTTGAACAATGCGGGATGGATTTGTCAAGGTGGCCGCGGGAACGCCGGAAATTCGGGTGGCCGACTGCCCCTATAATGCCCAGGCTTGTATTGCCCTGATTCAGCAGGCGGCGGAGCAGGGGGTCAAGGTGCTGTGCCTGCCCGAGCTGTGCCTCACCGGCTACACCTGCGGGGATCTGTTTTTGCAGGACACCCTGCTGCAGGGGGCGGAGGAGGCCCTTGGGGCGGTGCTGTCCGCCACGGCGGAGACGGACATGCTGATCGCCCTTGGTCTTCCGGTGCGCAGCAAGTGGGACAGCAAGCTGTATAACTGTGCTGCGGTGCTGCACCGGGGGGAGCTGCTGGGGCTGGTGCCCAAGCTCCATCTGCCCAATTACGGCGAATTTTACGAGCAGCGCTGGTTTGCCTCCGGGGCCGGCGTGGACCAGATGCTGGAGCTGTGCGGCCAGCGCGTCAGCATGGAGGCAGGCTGCCTCTTTGCCTGCGACACCATGCCCAATCTGGTGATTGGGGTGGAGATCTGCGAGGACCTGTGGGCCCCCGAGCCCCCCTCCACCGCCCTGGCCCGGGCGGGCGCCACCCTGATTCTGAACCTGTCCGCCAGCGATGAGACGGTGGGCAAGGCGGACTACCGCCGGCAGCTGGTGACCGGCCAGTCCGCCCGCCAGTTGTGCGGCTATGTCTATGCCGACGCCGGCGAGGGGGAGTCCACTACCGACCTGGTCTTCGCTGGCCACAATCTGATTGCGGAAAACGGCGCGCTGCTGGCCCAGCGCCAGTTCGCCTGCGGCCTGACGGTCTCTGAACTCGATGTGGACAAGCTGGTCTTTGAGCGCCGCCGGAATACCACCTTCACCCCGCCCCAGGAGGAGATCTGGCGCAGCTTCTTCTCGCTGGAGCTGACGGACACGGAGCTGACCCGCCCGGTGGGGAAAAACCCCTTTGTGCCGGAGGACCACGGGGACCGGGCGGCCCGGTGCCAGGAGATTTTGAATATCGCGGCGCTGGGGCTGAAAAAGCGGCTGGCCCACACCCGGGCCAGGACTGCCGTGGTGGGTCTGTCCGGCGGGCTGGACTCCACCCTGGCCCTGCTGATCACGGCCAGATCCATGGCCATGCTGGACCGGCCCATGACCGACATTCAGGCCGTCACCATGCCCTGCTTCGGCACCACCCAGCGCACCAAGTCCAACGCCCAGCTGCTGGCCGAGCGCATCGGGACCAGCTTCCGCACGGTGGATATCGGCGAGGCGGTCAGGGTCCACTTCCGGGACATCGGCCAGTCCATGGAGGATCTGTCGGTGACCTTTGAAAACGGTCAGGCCCGGGAGCGCACCCAGGTGCTGATGGATCTGGCCAACCAGTCCGGCGGGCTGGTCATCGGCACGGGGGACCTCTCCGAGCTGGCTCTGGGCTGGGCCACCTACAACGGGGACCACATGTCCATGTACGGGGTCAACGCCAGCATCCCCAAGACCCTGGTGCGCCACCTGGTGCGCTATGTGGCCGATGAGGTCCGGGAACGCGATCCCCAGCTGTCCGCTGTCCTGCTGGACATTCTGGATACCCCCGTCTCCCCGGAGCTTCTGCCCCCCAAGGAGGGGGAGATTGCCCAGAAGACCGAGGATCTGGTGGGGCCCTATGAGCTCCATGATTTCTTCCTCTACTATGCCGTCCGCTGGGGCTTCTCCCCCCGGAAGGTGTTCCGTTTGGCCCTGTACGCCCTGGGAGATGTCTACGATCGGCAGACCATTTTGAAGTGGCTGCATAACTTCTACCGCCGCTTCTTCGCCCAACAGTTCAAGCGCTCCTGCCTGCCCGACGGCCCTAAGGTGGGCTCCCTCACCCTGTCGCCCCGCGGCGATTGGCGGATGCCGTCAGACGCGGCAAACGCGCTGTGGATGGCGGAGCTGGAGAAACTGGAGCACTGACAGGCACAGCGATCCGCCAGTCGCAAAATGGGGCCCCCGCGTGGGCCCAGCGTCAGCGGGCCGCATGGGGAGAGGAGCCGCAAGGAAGCGAAGCGAGGAATCCGCGAAGGGGGTTCCGGGGCGGAGCGGACTTTGCGGCGACGAGGCGGATGCCGTCAGACGCGGTAAACGCGCTGTGGATGGCGGAGCTGGAAAAATTGAGCTGACCTCTGCACGCTGTTGGGGCCGCCTGCGGGCGGCCCTGTTTTTATGCCCGGATGTGTCTTTTGGGGGGCATGTCTACCAAATGTCTACCAAAAAAGGCGGGGAGCCCTTGGAAATCAAGGGCTCCCCGCCCTCCTATTTTCTGGATGTCTACCAGATGTCTACCAACGCAACTTTTTCCTTCAAAAAGGGGCTGTTTTCCTTAAAATCAACCCCTTTTTGCATCTTTTTGAGCCGTGCAAGGGGCGTTATACCGGGCTAAGTGGTCTGAAAAGTCTCTGAAACCTCGCCAAAACGGGCGAAAAGCCCAAGAACGGCTTAAAAAGATTGAAACAGTCCGGCGCGCGGGCTACCGCAGAAATGGGGTGCTGCGCGTCTGAACTGCGGAAATCAGACAGGCCGAATTTAAAAAGGAGGAATCCCCAATGAGAAACCTGAAGCGGGCTCTCAGTCTGGCGCTTTCCACCGTTATGCTGGTTGGCATGATGGCGGTCGGCACCAGTGCCGCGAGCTATGCCGACGTGGATTCTGCGGACAACGTGGAAGCCATCGAGGTCATGAAGGCTGTCTCTGTCATGGTTGGTGACGAGAACGGCAACTTCAACCCCGACAAGAACGTGACTCGTGCCGAGATGGCCGTGGTCATGGCCAACCTGCTGGACCTGCAGGTGGAGGACTTTGTGGGCGCCAGCATCCCCTTCACTGATGTACCCCAGTGGGCCCACAGCTTTGTGGCCGCCTGCTATGCCGACGGCATCACCGGCGGCGTCAGCGCCACTCAGTACGGCAGCAACTACTCCGTGACTGCCACCCAGGCCGCCCTGATGATGCTGAAGGCCCTGGGCTACTTCCAGTATGGCAGCGACTTCGGCACCGACTGGCAGGTGGCCACCATCAAGCAGGCCAGCAACATCGGTCTGTTTGACGGCATCGACTCCGCCCGCAACGCGGCCATGACCCGCAACGAGGTGGCCCAGATCGCCCTGAACGCCCTGGAGTCCACCCTGGTCGAGCCCGACGGCACCCCCGGCAACATCACCACCTCTGACGGCACTGTGATCAACCTGGGCAGCGTGACCTATAAGGATCGCCAGAGCAGCAACAAAAAGTACACCGCCATCAGCGATGAGGAAGGCTCCGAGAAGGATAAGTTCACCATGGAGCTGGGCGAGGACCTGTTTGACGGCGACCTGGAGAAGGTTGCCAAGCAGAGCGATGATTTCGGCCGTCCCGCTCACGTGTGGGAGTACAAGAATGACGAGATCGTCACCGCCGCTGACAGCGCCGATGAGACCTATGTGGTTGACGACACCAAGCTGACCATGGGCTCCATCCTGACCGACGACGACTATTTCGATTACAGCGAGGAAGATGCCAACGTCAACGACGCTACGTACGTCCTGAACGGCGGCGACAAGGATACCAAGGACACCAAGCTGCAGAAGGGCGATATCGTCGAGGTGTTCGAGGGCGATAACGGCAAGGTGAAGAAGGTGGTCGCCATCCGCTACACCGCCGCCAAGATCGACGAGGTCAGCACCGACCTGAGCAACTCCGAGGAGAAGGCCGGCGCCTCCTACAGCATCGAGCTGGTTGAGGTCAACAACGACAGCACCTCCATCGGCGCTGGTACCTACTACGACGACTACGACAAGGACTCCGAGATCCTCAACGGCTTCAGCGCCAACACCTATGAGGAGGGCACTGTCCTGGCCGTGGCCCTGAGCGCCAAGGACAACCGCACCATCCTGGCCAGCTATGTGGCTGACACCGCCACCGGCACCGTCTCCTCCTACAAGGCCAACGACTATGTCACCGTGGACGGCACCAAGTACACCATGGCCGGCAAGGTTGACGGCACCTCCAAGGACTTCTCCTTCGAGGACGAGTACAACCTGTACCTGACCTCCGACGGCTATGTCATCGCCGTGGACGGCGCTGCTGCCGCCAACATCAACGATGTGTACTACATCACCGGTGTGTACATGACTAAGTCCACCATGGGCACCGTGAAGTACTATGCCCAGGCCGTGGCTCTGGACGGCACCGTCAGCGAGATCGAGCTGGAGAAGTCTGAGTTTGAGGTCGGTGGTACTTTCAACGGCGAGGCCACTTCTGTTGACTCCCTGGATCGCGACGTCAAGGGCCTGTACACCCTGACCGACAAGGCCAACGGCGACGACAAGAGCGGCAACGACAAGTTCAACGCCGAGGCGTTTACTGGCAACGACAACTATACTGTGAAGGCCAATGGTACCCTGTCCGCCTCCGTGGCCAAGGACGACACCAACATGACTGTTAACGGCACCAAGGTCTACATGAACAAGGACACCAACTACATCGCGGTTGAGAAGGCCGGCGATGATCTGGATGTCTCCACCGCCGTGGGCGGCATGAAGTGCGCCAAGGACGATGCCGACAAGGTTCTGGTTATCTCCAACAAGGACGACAGCCGTACCGCCGTGTATGTCCTGTACATCGGCGATGACCTGTCCAGCTCCGTGGTTTCCGACGAGGTCGTCTATGTGGCCGAGCAGTCCGACGAGCAGAACGCCGACGGCTGGGTCACCACCCTGTACTTCATGGAGAACAACTCCAGCGACGACGTGACCGTCGAGACCCAGGTTGGGCCCGGCTTCTACTACTACGACGTGGACGAGGATGATGTGTACTCCCTGAAGGACGTCACCGGTCTGGGCAACGACGACGTGGATGACGACACCAACGGCTGGGATACCCTGGTCATCAACGAGAGCAGCATCTACAGCACCCAGAACCTGCTGACCAAGGACAACTTCAGCGACATCGCCTTCGGTAGCGCCAAGGTCATCGACAGCCGCGACAACATCGACAGCGACAAGATCTACGACAAGGAGATCACCTCCGTGTCCAATCTGAAGAACGCTGCCAAGAACGGCAACATCACCATCCGCGTGTACGTCACCGACGGTGAGATCACCTTCATCGACGTAATCGGCGCTGGCGACGGTGTTAAGGCCCCTGTGATTGGTACCCAGCCCCAGGACGCCACTGTCACTGCCGGCAGCATCAGCGGTGAGCTGACTGTCGCCGCTACTGGAGACAGCCTGACCTATCAGTGGTACAAGGATGGCGCCAAGATCTCCAACGAGACCAAGGCTACCCTGACCATCCCCACCGACCTGACCGCTGGCACCTACAAGTTCTATGTTGAGGTTACCAGCAGCAAGGACGGCTACACCAACACCGTGAAGAGCACTGAAGTGACCGTCACTGTGAAGCCTGTGGCTCCCGTGTACTCCGCTGGCAGCGTTGCTGGCGACGTGAGCGATAAGACCATCACCATTACCAACAGCACCAACCTGCCTGCTGGCGAGTATAAGCTGTACAAGGGTGATGACACTGTTCTGGCCACTGTTACTCTGAATGATGAGGGCACTGCCCTGAACTTTGCTAAGGTGGAAGGTCTGGCTGAATCTGAGACTCAGTTCCAGATTACTGTCACCATCAATGGCGTGGAGTCTGACAAGTCTGCTGACATCGCCATCACTCCTGTTGCCTAATCGTATCTGAAGCAAGTTCTGATACCAAAAGGGCCCCCGCGCACCGCGCGGGGGCCCTTTTATGCTCCGCCGCGCTTTGCGGCGGAGCCTTACTTTTTTATTCCATACATCCGAATCCGGCTGCCCGCTCCGATGAGGGTCTGATAGGCCCACAGCCGGAATTTCTCCACCTGGGTCGCCTTCACCGGGCAGGCGTAGGGGCCGCGAACTCCCTCGTCGCAGGAGTCGTCGTTTAAATAGGTATAGGCCCCCTCGCCGGCCAGATAGCCCTCCAGCATCACGCGGAAGCGGCAGAAGCTGTCCGCCGAGCCGCCGCTGTTCAGATTGACCATGGCCAGCGCCTCCGCCGTGTCATTGTAGTCATAATAGCGCGTCTCGTCGTTGACCGCCAGATAGACCACCTTGGCCGTGGTGGCCGCGCCGGGGGAGAGGTAAATCAGCAGCTCCAGATACTGGGTGAGATCCAGCCCGCTGACATCCAGCGTGACCTCGCTTTGGGACGCGGAGACGGTGAACTCCTTCAGCTTGACCAGCGGACAGGCCGACCGGACCTCCTCCGCCAGCTGGGCCAGGGTATGCAGCGCCCCGTCGAGCTTGGCGTTGTCCTGGTTGAACTCGGTGCGCAGCACCCGGTCCTGGGGCTGCCACTGGCTGAGCTGATAGTGCTCGGTATAATTTCCTGCCATAAAAAATATCCTCCTTTGTTTCCGCGGCGAATCGCCGCATCTGAAACAGGGGAGGATTTCGTGTTTTTCCGGCGTTTTGGGCTGTGGCCGCAGGAACTCCCTGCGGGAGGGCTTTTTCGACAAGCTGAGCCCCGGGCCCATGCAGGCCCGGGGCTTGTACAGAGCGGGGACGGGTGCGGCGGTCAGGCCTTCAGACCCTCGGCCCAGGCGGCGTACTTGGCCACCTTTTCCTCGCACTCGGCCTTGGAGGCGCCGTTGGCCAGGATATAGACCTTGACCTTGGGCTCGGTGCCGGAGGGGCGGACAATCAGGCTGGTGCCGTCGGCCATTTCATACCGCAGCACGTTGGAGCCGGAGAGCTCCATGGTGCTCCTGGCGCCGTCGGCCACATTGACCACGCTGCCGTCCTGATAGTCCTTCTGCTGGCGCACCGCCGTGCCGGCGATCTCCGCGGGGGGATTCTGGCGCAGGCCCGCCATCAGATCGGCCATCTTTTTCAGGCCGTCCAGACCGGGCATAACCAGATTCAGGGTCTTCTCCCCGTAGTAGCCATACTTTTCAAACAGGGCCTGGAGGGCGTCGTACAGGGTCATGCCCTGGGAGGCGTACCAGGCGGCCATCTCGGTGAGCTCCACGCTGGCGGAGACGGCGTCCTTGTCCCGGACATAGTCCCCCAGCATATAGCCGTAGGACTCCTCATAGGAGAAGATGACCTTGCCCTCGCCCGACTCCTCCAGCTGGTCCTTCTTCTGGGCCAGGAATTTAAAGCCGGTGAAGGTGTCATAGCACTGCAGCCCGTTGACCTCGGCCACCTTGCGGGCCATTTCGGTGGTGACGATGGTCTTCAGGGCCACCGGCTTGTCCGGCATCTTGCCGGTGCGGCGCTTGGCACCGATCAGGTAGTCCAGCAGCAGCACGCCGGTCTGGTTGCCGGAGATGACCACAAAGTCGTCGTCCTTGGTGCGCACCATGATGCCCACCCGGTCGGCGTCGGGGTCGGAGCCCAGGATAAAGTCGGCGTTGTTCTGCTTGGCCAGGTCCACCGCCAGATAAAAGCCCTCGGGGTTCTCCGGGTTGGGGGAGACCACGGTGGGGAAGTTGCCGTCAATGACCATCTGCTCGGGGACGCAGATGACGTGCTTCATGCCCAGACGCTTCAGGGCCTCGGGGATGAGCCGGTAGCCGGTGCCGTGGAAGGGGGTGTACACCATTTTAAAGGTGTCCGCCACCTGCTCCACCACCGCCTTGTCGTTGACCTGGGCCATGACGTTGGCGAGGAACTTTTCGTCGGTCTCCCGGCCCATCAGGGTGATTTTCCCCTCGGCCACCGCCTGGTCATAGTCCAGCCGCCTGAAGCAGGAGAACACGTCCAGCTCCTTCATCTTTTTGGCGACCTGGTCGGCGTGGCGGGGGGGCAGCTGGGCGCCGTCCTCCCAATAGACCTTATAGCCGTTATACTCCTTGGGGTTGTGGCTGGCGGTGACGTTGATGCCGGCGATGCAGCCATACTCCCGCACGGCGAAGGACAGCTCCGGCGTGGGGCGCAGGGACTCGAACAGGCGCACGGGGATGCCGTTGCCCGCCATGACGCAGGCGGCCTCCCGGGCGAAGGTGTCGGAGTTGTTCCGGCAGTCAAAGCAGATGGCAACGCCCCGGGCGGCGGCTTCTTTCCCCTCCTCCAGAATGACCTGGGCGAAGGCCTGGGTGGCGTGGCGGATGACGTGGACGTTCATCCGGTACAGTCCCACGCCCATGGTGCCCCGCAGGCCGGCGGTGCCGAAGGAGAGCTGGTCAAAGAAGCGGGACTCGATCTCCTTGTCGTCGTCTCGGATGGCCTCCAGCTCCGCCTTTTCCTCCGGGGACAGGGCAGGGCTTGCCAACCAGGCCAGGTATGTATCTCGATAGGACATAATAGCGACCTCCTGTTGATAAAACTCCCTCGGGCCAGGGGCCCAGTTTCCATTATTATACCATTTGGCAGAGCGGATTACCAGAGGAGCGTGGGGAGAAATGGCGGAGAAATTTCAAAATCAATATTTTTTCTCGTAGTAGCAGTTGGCGGCCAGCAGGACGATAAACATCGCAATCACCACGCCGCACAGGGTGAGGGCCACCGCCATCCACAGGACGTCTTGGGTGAAGCCATAGCCCAGCAGGGCCAGCATGGCCCCGGCGAAGAGCAGGCCGTTGAGGATGCGCAGGGCCAGGTGGCCGCTCTTGGTGGCGATGAACAGGGCCCGCTCGTCCGCCTTGATTCCCATCTCCTCATCCAGGCTGTTTTTGGAAAAGGCGAACCAAAACTCCACCGCCCCCAGGGCGGCCAGAATGGCCGCGCCAATCAGGTGCCGGGGCGAGGGCCCCTGAACCAGTGCCAGCAGGAGCACGCCGGCCGTCAGGACACAGCACAGAAGCCCCGTTGCAAAGGGGCGGACATGCTTGATTTTCATAGGTCATTCCTCACTTTCAAAAGCCCCGCCATGTCAGCGGGCACAGGGGCTGTAAAGAGCAATTCCTTCCCGGTGATGGGGTGGCGCAGGGCCAGCCGCCAGGAGTGGAGGGCAGGCCGGGGGATCAGGTCCGGATCCTCTGCGCCATAGAGGAAATCCCCCAGCAGGGGGTGGCCCAGGTGGGCCAGGTGGACCCGAATCTGGTGGGTGCGGCCGGTGTCCAGCTCCAGGCGGAGGAGCGCCCGGCCGCCGTACACCGCCAGCGTTTCATACCGGGTGCGGGCCGGCTTGCCGTCGGGGCGGACCATCTGCTCCACCAGAGAGCCGGGCTTCGGCCCCAGCGGGGCGTCCACCACCCCGGCGGCGGGGGATGGGGCGCCCCGGCACACCGCCAGGTACTCCCGGCGGAAGGCGGCGGTGTGGAGCTGGTTTTTCAGCACCTCCTGGGCGTGGGCGTGCTTGGCCACTGCCAACAGGCCGGAGGTCCCCCGGTCCAGCCGGTGGACGGGGTGGGCATCCGCCTCAATTCCGGCAGAATCGTAATAATAAAGCAGAAAATTACAAATTGTATCGTCAAAGTGGCCGGGACCCGGGTGGACAGAGACGCCGGGGGCCTTGTTCAGCACCACAAGGTCCTCGTCCTCATAGACCAGGTCCAGCGGCCCGGGGGCGGGGACAATGCCGCTGCGCCGCTCCGGGTCGGACAGGCGCACGGACAGCACCTGCCCGGCCCGGGGGACAAAGCGGGTGTTCACCCGGACGCCGTCCACCAGAATGCCGTCCTCCAGCCACTTGATCCGCCGCACCACCGTCCCGGACAGGTTCAGGTGGCGCTTGAGCAGGGTGTCCACCTTGATGCCCGCCAGCTCCGGGGGGACGGTCCAGTTCAGATAGCGGCTCATACTTTTTTGGACAGCCGCCAGCGGACCGCCAGGTACAGCAGGAAGTAGGCGGCCGCAAAGCACTCCAGCAGCACACCCAGCCGCCAGTCTATTGCTGCCGCCAGGAAACCGGCCACGACCAAAAGGAACATCAGAGCCGTCCCGGCCATCTGACTGGCCTCCCGGTCGATGTGCTGCTGCCGCTCGTCGACCTCCCGGACCCGGGTCTCCTGCCACCGGTCCGGCCGCTTCAGCAGCCAGCAGGTGCGGACCAGATTGGCCAGCCCCGCCGCCAGGATGCCGAAGCTGCCGCCGCGGTAGAGGGCCAGGGCCACGGGGGGTATCCCGCTGCCCGGCAGCAGGCCCAGGCAGACCGCCAGCCCCAGCAGACCCGCAGCGGTGATCCACAGAAAAACCCGGCGGCGGACCCGCAGGGCCCGGCCGAAAGCGGTCAATTTGTCGTCCGTCATGGCAGCTCCCTCCTCACAGCTTTTTGGACCAGCGGTACATGTGGAACATGTAAAAGGCGCAGTGGAGGACGATCACAGCGGGGCACAGGACCATCCAAAGGGTCTCCCCCTGGACCAGGGCGGCCACAAAGGGCACCCACAGCAGCGCCAGGGTCCAGTACCAGCTGTCCTGGGCGGCCCGGGCCCGGATATACACGTTGCGCTCGTCGGTCTCCCCGCGCTCCACCTCCCGGCGCTCCTCCGGGGACATGGCGCGCATGGCCAGGGGGATAATCAGCCCGGAGCCACCCAGGCCGATGAGGGCCCCGCCCAGCCCGGAGCACAGGCCGTTGACGGACCGGGGAATGTCATCCCCGGACAGTGCTACAAAAATGAACAGCGCCAGCCCCGCCAAAGCGGCCAGGGCGGACAAAACCAGCTTTTTCTTCATTCCGATTCCTCCTCGAACAGAAAGACTTCCTCAATGGTCAGGCCAAAATATTTTGCAATTTTGTGGGCCAGGAGGAGCGAGGCGTTGTAGCGCCCGCTCTCCAGGGAGATGATGGTCTGCCGGGTGACGTCCACCGCCTCGGCCAGCTCCGCCTGGGAGATGCGCCGCGCTTTTCTCAGCTGTGCAATGCGGTTGGTCAAGCCCTCGCCTCCTTTCGGACAGGACAGAGATAGGGGTAAAGCTTGCTTTACAATTGAAGTATAGCACGCTTTACATTCTATGTCAAGGGTGCTTTACATATTTTTTATAATCCGTTTTTTGGGGGGAAAAGGAACGTCCGGCCCTGGCAGCGGAGGGGCACAGCAAAAGCGCCGGAGCCCGGCACAGCGTCCCCGTGAAAGGGAGAGGCTGTGCGCCGGGTCCGGCGCCTTGTTTTGACATGCTGGGATAGATGTAGGGAACGAGAGGGGGCTGTGTTACAGCACGATCAGGTCCTTGGGGGAGTGGGTGATGTCCTCACAGCCGCCCTCCCGCAGAATCAGCACGTCCTCGATGCGCACCCCGAAGCGGCCGGGGAGGTAGATGCCGGGCTCGGCGGAGATGACCGCGCCGGCGGGGAGGAGCGTGGTCTCGGAGGGGCTGGCGTTGGGGGACTCGTGGATGTCCACCCCCAGAGAGTGGCCGAAGCTGTGGCTGAAATAGGGGCCGTAGCCGGCGTCCGCAATGACCTTGCGGCCGGCGGCGTCCACCTCCCGGCCGGGGATACCGGCCCGGGCGGCGTTGATGCCCGCCTTCTGGGCGGCCAGTACGATGGAATAGACCTGCTCCATCTCCTCGGTGGGCTGGCCCAGGGCCACGGTGCGGGTCATGTCGGAGCAGTAGCCGTCCACCACGCAGCCGAAGTCCATGGTGATGAACATGCCGGTGTCCACCACCTGGTCGCCGGGCACGGCGTGGGGCCGGGAGCCGTTGGGGCCGGAGGCCACAATGGGGTCGAAGGAGACCCGCTCGCCCCCGCGGCGCAGCAGCTCATAGACGATGCGGGCGGCGATCTCCCGCTCGGTCATGCCGGGGCGGATGAAGTCCAGAATGGCCTTGAAGGTGTCGTCGGTAATCTTCTGGGCCCGGCGCATAATGGCCAGCTCCTCCTCGTCCTTGGCCGCCCGCAGCTCGTCCAGCAGAGGCTGGGCGGGGGTGAGGATGCAGGCGAGCTCCTGGGCATAGCGGCGGTGCTCATCCACCGTCAGAGAGCCGCTTTCAAAGCCTACGTTGTGCAGGCCCTTCTCCTGGATATAGGCCTTTGCCTGGGCCAGGTGGCCGCCGCTGCCCTGGGAGACCAGGGACAGCTCCACCCCCGTGACCTGCTCCTGGGCGGCCTCGATATACCGCCCGTCGGTGGTGTAGTGGCCGCCCTCCCGGGTCACCAGCAGCAGGCCCTCGCCGTGAAAGCCCAGGGCATACCGCTCGCCGGACTGGCTGGTGATGAGCATGGCGTCCAGACCGTATTCCGGCAGCTTGGAAGCGATTTTCGCAATGTGATTCATGATAACACTCCTTTTGTCCCGCGAAGGGACAGCCGCATAAATTAAAAATCCCGTATTGGAACAGACCCGGCAAAAGCGCCGGGGACAGGCATCACGTCTGATACCCCTGATAAATCTGCTTCATGGTCAGCGCGTCCTCCGCCTGGGTTCCCGCCGATTCACAGATGAAGGTGGGACTCCATCCCCGGCGGGCAACTTCCGCCGCCAGCGGCTCCCACTGGGGGCCGTAGCCCCCGTGGTCGGCAAAGGTGCGGTGGCACTTCTCCCCGCCCTTCGGCGTAAACTCGATGCGGGAGAAGTGGCTGTGAAAGCGGCCGGCCCGGGCCCGGCCCAGCACGGCCTCCACCCGGTCCAGCATGCGGGAGAAGGCCTCCGCCCCGTCGTCCGCCCCCAGCGAGCGGGCGTACAGGTGGCCGAAGTCGATGCAGGGCACCAGACGTTCGTCCAGGGTGCACAGCTCCAGCACCTCGTCCAAATCTCCCAGCTGGTTGATCTTTCCCATGGTCTCCGGGCACAGGGCGATGTGGGAAAAGCCCTGATCGTCGCAGGCGGAGAGCACCTGGACCAGGGACTGCCGGGCGGTGTCCAGGGCCTCTCTTCGGGTGCGCTTCATCAGCGCGCCGGAGTGGATGACCACCCGCTCCGCGCCCATCCAGGCGGCCACCCGGCAGGCCGCGGTGATATACCCGATGGTCTTTTCCAGGGACTCCGGGTCGGGGTTGGCCAGATTGATGAAATAGGGGGCGTGGAGGGAGAGGGAGATCCCCGCCCGGCGGGCATTTTCTCCCACCGCCCGGGCGGTGGCCTCCCCCACATGGACGCCCTTGCCGCACTGGTACTCATAGCAGTCCAGGCCGAAATCGGCAATCCACCGGGGGGCGGCCAGAGAGGACTTATGGATCCGGGAAAAGCTGTCGGAGTTGCCGGCAGGGCCGAATTTTGCGCTCATAAAAAAGGCCTCCGCTTCCCCAGCAGGCGGAAGGGGGTCTCCACAGCATAGCGGACATAGCGGCCGGGGTTGCCCGCCAGCCGGATGGGCTCCACCAGCAGCGGGGTGACCCCGGCGTTGTTGGCCCCCAGGGTGTCGGTGAAAATCTGGTCCCCCACCATCACCGTCTGCTCCGGGGTGCAGCCCATGCGCTCCATGGCCCGCAGGTAGCCGGCCTTCTTCGGCTTGCCGGAGTGCCCCTGATAGGGGATGCCCAGCTGCTGGGCAAACCGCTGGGCCCGGCCGGGCTTGCGGCTGTTGGAGAGAAGGAACAGCGCGATGCCCTCCGCCTCCAGACCGGCCTTCCAGGCCAGAATCTCAGAAGCGGGGCAGGTCTCGCCATAGGGGGCCAGGGTGTTGTCCAGGTCGGCCAGCACCAGCTTGATACCCCGGGCGGCCAGGGCCGCCGGGGGGATATGGGTCACCGAGGGGTAGACCCCGCGGGGAAGGGGAGAGAGGGACAAGAGGGCATCCTCCTTTGTTCTAAGGCCGATCCGGCTGGCATACAGTGGAAAGAGCCTGTACCACTGCAGAGATTTCGTGTGGGACAGTATACCACATCTTCATGTTTTGGACAAGGGGGAGCCATTTATGACCCAGGATACCTTTATTGTGACTGTACCGCCCCAGCAGCTGCGCACCGTTCAGGGGTGGAACGCGACGCCGGCCCATCTGGCCTACCGCGTGGGCCGCGGCCCCCACCTGTTCCGGGCGGGCGGGCCCACGGCGCCCCGGGGCGGCCTGATGGTGGTGGGCGACCGGGGCTTTGACGGGATGGGGGCGGTGGGCCCCTTCTGCCAGGAGGTGGTGCGGGAGTGCCAGGCCCGGAGCTTTTCCGGAGTGATTCTGGATTTCGAGGGGCGGCTGCCCCCGCTGGAGCAGATGGCAGCCCGGCTGGATGAGGCGCTGACCCGGCAGAACCTGGCGCTCTATGTCCCGGAGGGGTACGGCTCCTTTGCGCCCCGCGCCCGGGTGATGATCTCCTCCGCCCTGTCCGGCGGATCCCTGCGCCGGCGGCTGGAGGAGGCCCAGGAGCGCTTCGGCCGGGACCGGGTGGCGCTGGCCCTGGAGCGGACGGCGGAGGACTTTTTCCTGCCCTCCCCCACCGGGAGCGGGGCGCCCCTGAACAAAGGGGAGCTGGAGCGGCTGATGGAGCGGCTGCGCCCCTCCATTTTCTTTTCCAATGAGCTGTGCGCCCGGTATTTTACGTACATGAGCAAGGAGACGGGGGCGCATTTCGTGCTGTTCGACGACGGGGAGACCCTGCGCAGAAAGATGGAGGTGGCCCGCCGGCTGGGGATCCGCGTCTTTTTGGCCCCCTGGGCCCAGGTGGAGGAGTACGCCGCGCTGCTGGGCCTGTCCCGGGGACAGGGCGCGGTGCGGGCGGCGCTGTGACGAGGGGATATTTCAGAAAACGAAGAAAAGCGCAGCCGCCCTCCGGGGCGGCTGCGCTTTAAACAATGGAAATGTGGCTGTGCAGCACGGAGATGGAAAAACAGGGTTACTTGCCCATCACCCGGGCCATCTGGACCATGGTGACCGCGACCTGGGCGCGGGTTGCGGTGCCGGTGGGATTGAAGGAGCCGTCGGCGTTGCCGCTCATGATGCCGGCCCGCAGGCAGGCGGTCACGCCGTCGGCGGCATAGTCGGCGATGGCGCCCTGATCGGGGAAAGAGGGCTCCTGGTCGTTGACGACCTCATAGGAGGGGTTATAGGCCTCCAGGAAGGTGCCGAAGAGAGCGGCCATATCCTGGCGGGTGATGGCGGCATTGGGGTCAAAGCCCGACAGCATGGCCTGGGGAATCAGCTCCTGCTCCTTGGCCCAGTTCACATAGCCGTCATACCAGACGCCGCCCTCCACGGGGGAGATGGTGTCGCCGGAGAACTGGCTGAGCACCACCAGGAACTGGGCATAGGTCATGTTGGACTCGGGGGCGAAGGTGCCGTCGGCATTGCCGCTGAACAGGCCCTTCTCATAGGCGGTCTGGACAAAGCTGGCGTACCAGGCGCCGGGGGCTACGTCGGGGAAAATCTGGCCGGGGGCCATCACGTTAATCTGATAGGTGGGGGTGCTCTGGCTGAACTGGCCGGAGGTGGCCTGGGCGCGGATGGTGTGCTGGCCGGGCGTCAGGCTGGCGGGGTTCAGCTCGTAGTAATAGGGGGCCTGGGAGACGGTGGCTGCCGCCGCGCCGTCCACATAGTAGGTGACGGAGGTGGAGGCGGAGCCCGGGAAGATGGCGTGGGTGGCCAGCTTCAGCGCGGAGCTGCCCGCGTCCTTCACGGCGGACAGGGACTGCCAGCTCTTGCCCTCGGTCTGGCCCTGGGCCAGATAGGCGCCGTTGTTGGCGATGGCGGAGCGGTAGGCCTGCTGGACAGAGGAGCTGCCCGCCAGGGAGTAGGAGTAGGTAGCCCCGGACAGGGCGGTGTCAAAATAGAACACGGCCTTCACTTGGGGATAGATCATGTTCACATAGGAATAGAACTTGTTCAGCTGATCCACGGCAAAGGCGGTCTGATCGGCCCCGGTGCTGTTGTTGCGGTAGCCGAAGCCGCACTCGCTGATCATCATGGGCTTGCCGTGGGTCTGGGCAAAGTCGGCGATGGGGCGCAGGATGGTCAGCGGATCGCTGTCATAGATGCCCATGCCGTAGTAGGCGTCGTTGCTGTATTTGGTGTCGGAGAAGCTGTAAGTGCCGGTGCCGCCGTTGTAGCTGGCGTAGTTGGAGTTGTGATAGGTGGACACGCCGATCCAGTCCACATACTCGTCGCCGGGGTAGAAGTCCTGGAAGGAGACGTTCCGGTTGCTCACGTTGTCCGGGGAGAACACCAGCTTGATGTTGTCATACTGCCGGGCCTGGCGGGCGATTTTCTGGAAGGCCTGGATATAGACGGCGGGGTCGCAGTCGCTCCAGTTGTTCATCTCCGCGCCGATGCGCAGCAGCACGGTGGCGTCCAGCTCGCCCATGGCCCGCAGGCCGTCGGCGATGTAGCTGTCGGCGTCGGCGGACAGCACCCGCTGGGCGCCGGCGGTGCTCTCAGGGGAGAAGTTCCAGGCCAGCTCAATGGCGCCGCCCTGGAGGGCCTGGGCGAACTTGGGCTGGGTGTTCTCGTGATAGTCCAGCCAGTACTCCACCGAATAGCCGTCCATAAAGTCCACGTACATCAGCACGGCGGACTCGCCGGTCTGGGACCCGCCGGCGTCAGAGCCGTACCAGGTGCCGGAGGCGGGGGCGCCGGAGCCGGGATAGCTGGGGCCGGCCTGGTCCGTGAGGGCGTAGATCTGCGGATTCATGGCCGCGTTCAGGTACTCCAGACGGGCGTTCACATTCAGCAGGGTGTCCTGATAGCTGGAGACGTTCTGATCCAGCCACTGGGCAAAGGTGAGCTGGCGGTTGAGCCAGTTGACGGCGCCCTGGAGATCGCCCTTGATCTCACAGGCCCACGCCGCCTGGGCGCACTTGGGCTCCAGGTTGTAGCACACATCCGTGCCCAGACCATAGGGCATCAGAAGATCATAGGTCTGCTGGGCCACAGAGATAATCTGGTCCAGATTCTGGGCCGACACGGCCTCGTCCCAGGCGCTGTGGAGCTTCCAATAGGCGGAGGGGTAGGTAAACGCAGAGGCGCTGACGGCCATGCCGCACATCAAGGCGGCGGACAGAGCCAGAGATAAAATGCGGCGGCGGATCGATTTCATATAGACATTCCTCCCAAATAGTATAGTAAAGCCGCTGGCTCTATTATAAGATATGGGAAACACAGATGACAAGTGTGCTGTTTGCATAGCCTCAGGCTGACAGAAAAGGTGAACTTTTTGGGAAGGGTCTGGACAGAAGGGGCGGATTCGATTATGATATATCCTGTATGATTATCGTAGTTTGGCACGCATTTTGCCCGGCCCCGGAGAGGGCGGGCAGATATGCGGGGAGGTAAGCCAATGAGAGGTTCCTTTTTCGGCGGGGTATTTCCCGCCGCGCGGAAAGAGAGCACCAGGCGCAAGCCCCTGGCCCAGCTGGCCCGCCAGCCGGAGCAGGTGGCAATCCCCCTGGTGATGAGCAGCGGCGCACCCGCCGTTCCCACGGTCAAGCCGGGGGACCGGGTGGCGGTGGGCCAGATGATCGCCAGCCGGGCGCAGGACGGCGCTGCGGCCCACGCCAGCGTATCAGGGCAGGTGAGAGGGATTGAGGACCGCCCCCACCCCTGGGGCGGCAGCGGCCCGGCCATTGTCATTGACAACGACGGCAAGAACACGCCCTGGCAGGGCAGGCCGGAGCCGCTGGAGCCCAAGGAGGTCACCCTGGAGCAGCTGGTGGAGCGGGTGGCGGAGGCCGGCATAATCGGCATGGGAGGCGGCGCCCGGCCGGCCTGGGAGAAGCTGGAGCAGGCCGCCGGCAAGGTGGATACCCTGATCCTCAACGCCGCCGAGTGCGAGCCCTATGTCACCGCCGACCACCGGCTGCTGCTGGAGCGCAGCGACCAGATTCTGCGGGGGGCCCGCACCCTGGCCCGGTGCGTCGGGGCCAAGCGGACGGTGCTGGTGACGGAGGGGGACAAGCTCAACGCCGCCGAGGCGGTGGAGCGCCGCCTGCGCAGGCGGAAGACGGGCGTGGAGCTGCTCACGGTGCGCACCCGCTATCCCCTGGGGGCGGAGAAGCAGATCATCCAGGCCGTCACCGGCCGGGAGGTGCCGCCCGGCGGCACCCCGCTGGACGTGAAAAGCCTGGTGTTCAATGTGGCCACGGTCTACGCCATTCAGGAGGCGCTGTTCAAGGGGCTGGCCCTGACCCACCGGGCGGTGACGGTGACCGGCGGGGCGGTGACCCGGCCGAGAAACCTGTGGGTCCCCATCGGGACCCCCATGAGCCTGCTGCTGGAGGAGGCCGGCGGGCTGCGGGAGGAGGCCGAAAAGGTCAAGATAATCACCGGCGGCCCCATGATGGGCCTGCCGGTGGAGAGCCTGGACGCGCCGGTTGTAAAAAACACCAGCAGCCTGATCTGTCTGGCTGACTGGGAGCGGCGGGACGAGGGGCCGGAGACGGTGTGCATCCGCTGCGGAAAATGTGTGGCCGCCTGCCCCATGCACCTGGCCCCCGCCTTTATCGGCCGGGCCCTGCGGGAGGGGGACCGGAAGCGGCTGGCCAGGCTGCATGTGGAGGACTGCATCCACTGCGGATGCTGCTCCTTTATCTGCCCGGCGCGGATTCCCCTGGTGGAACTGGTGCGCCAGGCAGCCCAGGCGCTGGAGAAGGGAGGGGAGGCGTGATGGCACCTGATTTGGACGCGGCCCGGCGCCTGCCGCCGCAGCTGGGACAGGCGGCAACCACCCGGGCCATGATGATAGACGTGCTGGTGGCGCTGCTGCCCGCCCTGGGGATGGCGGTGTTTTTCTTCGGGGCGCGGGTGCTGGTGCTGGCCGCTGTCTCGGTGGCGTCGTGCGTGTTTTTTGAATACGGATACCGCCGCCTGACCCACCAGAGCCAGACCATCGGCGACCTGTCCGCCTGTGTCACCGGCCTGCTGCTGGCCATGGGCCTGCCCGCCTCTGCCCCCTACTGGGCCCCGGTGCTGGGGGGCGCCTTTGCCATTGTGGTGGTCAAGCAGTTTTATGGGGGACTGGGCAAGAACTTTATGAATCCGGCCCTGGCCGGGCGGATGCTGCTGGCCACCTTCCCCATGCTGATGACCACCTGGACCCAGTCCATGGACCGGCTGCCCCTGTTCGGCATAGACGCGGTGTCCGCCGCCACTCCCATGTCCTATCTCCACGAGGGGACCCTTCCGCCCCAGGGGCTGGCCCAGCTGCTGCTGGGCCAGCAGGGGGGCTGTCTGGGAGAGGTGTCCTCCTTCATGCTGCTTCTGGGCGGTGTGTATCTGCTGCTGCGGCGGGTCATCTCGGTGCGGATTCCCGCCGCCTATCTGGGTACGGCGGCCCTGGTGGCCTTTCTGTTCCCCGGAGGGGATTCCGGGCGGCTGGAGTGGACGGCCGCCCAGCTGCTCAGCGGCGGCCTGCTGCTGGGGGCAATCTTCATGGCCACGGATCCCACCACCTCCCCGGTCACCCCGCGGGGACAGGTGGCCTTTGGCGTGGGCTGCGGCCTGCTGACCATGCTGCTGCGCTATCACAGCTCCTACCCCGAGGGGGTGGGCTGGGCGCTTTTGACCATGAACTGCTGTGTGTGGCTGCTGGACCGGGCGGGCCTGCCCCGCAGATTCGGCGTGGGTAACTTTGCGGTGACCCGCGGCCTGCTGCGCCGGGGACGGGAGAGCGTGGCCAAAATTCAGTTTATCCGGCCCAGGCTGGACCTGTCCTCGCTGAAAAAAGGAAAGATGCCCGGCGAGGAGCATCTGGACCAGATTCGGGGCCATGCCAAGGCCCTGGGCGTTTATGCCCTGGTGACGGCGGCGGTCTGTGCGGTGATCTTCAGCGTCCACAACCTGACGGATCTGGATACGGCGCAGGCGGAGAACCGGGCCCAGCAGGAGCTGCTCTCCCAGGTGATGCCCCAGGCCGTGGTCAGCTCGGAGACCCCCTATCGCGCCAACGGGGCGCTGAGCATCACAGCGGGCTATGACACAAGCAACCAGCTGGTGGGCTACTGCGTCGAGGTGCAGAGCCACGGCTTCGGCGGCGTTATCACCATGGTGGTGGGCGTGGACCTGGACGGCAAGGTCACCGGCGTGGCGGTTACCGACCACCGGGAGGACGGGGCCACCGGCCAGAAGGCCATGACGCCCGAGGCCCTCAGCCGCTATGTAGGCATGTCGGGTACCATTCGCACAGAAGGGGAGAACGCGGTGGATGTGGTCAGCGGCGCCACCGCCACCTCCAAGGCCATTACCGCCGGGGTCAACCGGGCGCTGGCCATTGTGGCGAATCTGGATACGGACGAGGAGGTCAACTATGTTGACGGCGAGGTATAAGGGCCGGGCTGAGACCCTGGAAGGAGGCGGACCGGTATGAACGGCGCAATTGAGCTGGCCGGCGTGGCGGTGGCCGCGCTGCTGGCAGAAAACTTTATCCTGGTCAGCTGTATGGGCATCGGGACCCGGACCCGCTCCTTCCGGGACCCGGTGGACGCTCTGCGCACCGGCTACTGCCTGACGGTGGTGATGGTGCTGGGGGCGCTGTGCTCCTGGGTGCTGGACCGGCTGGTGCTCAGCCCGCTGGGATGGGAGTACTACCGGCTGCTGGTGTTTGCCCTGCTGATTCCCGGGATTGTGGGCGGCCTGCGGCTGTTTATCCGGGAGTGCCTGCCGGAGCTGTCCCGGCGCATGGATGGGAATCTGGCCTCTATCTCCACCAACTGCGCCGCTCTGGGCTCGGCCCTGCTGATCTCCCAGCGCAGCTACGGCCTGGGCTCGGCCCTGCTGTTCGCCCTGTTCGGCGGGATTGGAGCTGCCATTGTACTGGCCAGCTTTGCCGCCCTGCAGCAGGACGTGGATCTGGAGCGGTGCCCCAAGTGCTTCCGGGGGCTGCCCATTCAGCTGATTACGGCGGGCCTGATGGCCTTGGCCCTGGTGGGGTATTACGGACTGCACCTGGACTGAACGGGCAGAGATACAAGGCGGAACCGGCCCTCCTGTAAGGAGTTTGCCGTCCGCAGACGACAAAAGAAAGTGTGATTTGTTCCTTTCCGGGGACATGCGCCTGGGAAAGGACACCGCAAAACAGGGGGCGTCACGGGAAAGAACGTGACGCCCCCTGTTTTCCATAGTCGAAGGGCACAGCCGGTTCCGGCTGTGCCCTTTTGATTTGCAGGCGCGCAGGGCACCCGGCAGCTTATTACCGCATCTGCCCCAGCTTGAAGGACGCGCACTCCGTCCCCTCGCACTTGGTGGGGTTGCTGCTGCAGCAGCCCACCTTGATGGACTGCAGGGAGCAGCAGTTGTGGGGATTGTTGTGATAGGCGCAGCTGCTTACGGAGCACTGGATGCTGGTGTTGCAAGATTTCTGATCCATAATAAAACCTCCTCACATGGATGGCCTTAGTATGGACCGGCGGGGCCGCGGTTATTCCCCGGATGAGGAGGAATTTTTTTCATGCTCCTGATCCTCAGGCAGCACGTCCACCACCCGGGGGATGAAGCGCCGGGCGAACCAGCCCCTGCCCCGGTTTTTCACATAGAAGTATCCGATGAAGGAAAAGATAACCGCGCCCACGAAATTGACCGCCAGATCCTTCATGGTGTCCAGAATGCCGACATCCAGATAGCCGCCCAGCCCCAGGGGGATCTCCTCTCCGCCGGCGACCACAATCACGTCGGTGATGTCCCGAATGATCACCGGGGTGTTGCCGCCGGTGGGATCCAGCATAACGGAGGAAATGCTGTGCATGATGGAATCCTTTTGCATGTCCAGCAGGAAGAGCTGGTCCATGGCGCACTCGAAGAACTCCCACAGCACCCCGATGGTCATGGAAAAGCAGAAGGCCACAATGGCCATAAAGACCGGGGACAGGGAGAGGGAAAAACGTTCGTGCCGGTTGAGCATGTCCACCAGAGAAAAGCCGATAGCCGCGCACAAAAAGCCGTTCAAGGTGTGGAGCATGGTGTCCCAGCCCTGATAGGTGGTGTAAAAGGCCTGGATTTCTCCCAGCATTTCCGCCGCGAAAATGAACAGCATGATAATAATTTCCAGCGTATTGGGCAGGTCAATCATCAAAGAGCGTTCAATCATGGTAGGCAGCATCAGAAGAACCAGGGTCAGAAGGCACAAAAACACATTTTCAAAATTTCCGTTGAAAAACTGGGCAATCATGATCAGAATGACTGCAAAGCGCAGCAGCAGATAGACCGCCGTTACATTGCGCTTGCGCCGCAGAGCTGCGGCGGAGGTGCGCAGCAGCTGGCGAAAGGTGTGCTTGGCCATGGTAACGCTCCTTCTTTATGTGTTCGGATTTTGATATTATGTTGGGACAAGTATACCGATTCATGCCTGGAAAGTCAAGAAAATGCAGCTGGGAGAATCCGGCGGTCAGGCGCGGCCCCTCGCCTTTACTCCTCCGGCCGGCTGTGGTACAATAGCACCGGCCGCTGCGGGCAAAACGCGCGCCGCGGCCGGCGAGAAAGAAAACGGCGGATACGCCGCTGCGGAGGGAGGGACGTTCCACATGGCGCTATCCCGCAAGACCAGTCTGGCCGACTTTCCCGGCGTGGGGGAGGCGCGGCAGAAAAAGCTGGAGAAGCTGGGGCTGACCACGGCCGGGGACCTGCTGACCTACTACCCCCGGGACTATGAGGACCGCCGGCGGATCTATACCATCCGGGAGGCTCCCCTGGGCGAGCGGGTCTGCGTGTCCGCCCTGGCGGCCGAGCACCCGCGCCTCTCCCGCATCCGAAAGGGGCTGGAGCTGGTGCAGGTGAAGGTGGTGGACAACACCGGGGCCCTGCACCTGACCTTTTTCAACCAGGGCTATGTGGAAAAGGCCCTTCGGGCGGGGGAGGAGTATATTTTCTTCGGCACGGTGGAGGAGCAGGGGCGCCGGCGCACCATGACAAACCCCATCTTTGAACGGGCAGACCGGCAGAGCGTCACCGGCTGCATCATGCCGGTGTACCGCCTGACGGCGGGAATCAGCAACCACCTGATGGCCGCCCTGACCCGGCGGGCCCTGGAGTGCGCCGGGGAGGAGCCGGAGACCCTGCCCCAGCCGGTGCGGCAGGCCCACGGCCTGGCCGGCCTGGAGTTTGCCCTGCGGGGCATCCATTTTCCCGCGGACGAGGAGGCCCTGGCGCTTTCGCGCCGCAGGCTCACCTTTGAGGAGCTGTTTTATCTGTCTGTGGGGCTGGCCTTTTTAAAGCGCCGCAGGGAGCAGCACGGGCCCGGCCTGGCCATTCCGGCCCGGCCCTGGGCGGAATTTCGCGCCCTGCTGCCCTTTGAGCCCACCGGGGCCCAGCGCAGGGTGATGGAGGAGACGGCGGGGGATCTGGCCTCCGGCCGGCCCATGAACCGGCTGGTGCAGGGGGACGTGGGCTCCGGAAAGACGGCGGTGGCCGCCTATGCCGCGTGGCTGACCGCCAAGGCGGGCCTTCAGGCCGCCCTGATGGCCCCCACCGAGGTGCTGGCGGAACAGCACGCCCGCTCGCTGACCGCGCTGCTGGAGCCGGCGGGGGTGCGGGTGGGGCTGCTCACCGGGGCGCTGACGGCGGCGGAGCGGGAGCGGACGCGCCGGGCGCTGGCGGCCGGGGAGATTGACCTGGCTGTGGGCACCCATGCCCTGATTTCCAGGAGCGTCTCCTTCCGCAGCCTGGCCCTGATGATTGCCGACGAGCAGCACCGCTTTGGGGTGACCCAGCGGGCGGCGCTGGCGGAAAAGGGGGGCGGCGCGGTCCACCCCCATGTGCTGGTCATGTCGGCCACCCCCATTCCCCGGACGCTGGCCCTGATTCTGTATGGAGATCTGGATGTCTCCGTCATTGACCAGCTGCCCCCCGGGCGCACCCCGGTTGCCACCTATGTCATCCGGGAGGACAAGCGGGCGCGGATGTACGGCTTTGTCCGCAGGCAGGTGGAGGAGGGGCGGCAGGTATATATTGTCTGCCCCGCAGTGGAGGAGAACCCGGACGCGGCCCTGCCCGGCGAGGAGGGGGGCGGCCTGGACCTGAAGGCGGTCAAATCCTATGCCCAGAGGCTGCAGGAGCAGGTGTTCCCCGATCTGCGGGTCGGCATCCTCCACGGGAAGATGCGCCCCCGGGAGAAGGAGGCGGCCATGGCCGCCTTTGCCGCGGGGGAGACCCAGATCCTGGTGTCCACCACCGTGGTGGAGGTGGGGGTGGACGTGCCCAACGCCTCTTTGATGGTGGTGGAGAACGCCGACCGCTTTGGCCTGAGCCAGCTGCACCAGCTGCGGGGCCGGGTGGGCCGGGGCAGGCACCAGTCCTACTGCGTGCTGGTCACGTCCACCCGCAGCCCGGAGGCCATGCAGCGGCTGCGGACCCTGGCCTCCACCACCGACGGCTTTCAGATAGCGGAGGAGGATTTGAAGCTGCGGGGGCCGGGGGACTTTTTCGGCAGCCGGCAGCACGGCCTGCCCCAGATGCAGATTGCGGATCTGGCGGGGGACATGCGGGTGCTGGCCGAGGCCAGACAGGCGGCCGAGACCCTGCTGGAGCGGGACCCGGAGCTGTCCCGGCCGGAAAACCGCCCGGTTTTGGAGCGGGTGCGGCGGCTGTTTGCCGACACCCCGGATATTTTTAATTAGCAGGACAAGGAGAACGCTTTTTATGCTGGAATTTCGCGAGATGACCCCGGAGGATCGGGAGATTGTCTGGCCCATGGTGCAGGGCTTTTATCACTCGGACGCCGTGCTGCACCCTGTGGACGAGGCGGTGATGGAGCGGACCTTTCAGGACGCGGTGAACCCCGGAGAGCCCCTTCTGCGGGGGGTGCTGATCTGCGCGGACGGTGAGCCGGCCGGATATTTGTATCTCGCCCTGGGCTATTCGGCAGAGGTGGGCGGACGGTGCATTTTCCTGGAGGAGATTTTTTTCAGGCCCGAGCTGCGGGGCCGGGGCCTGGGGAAGGCCGCTTTGAAGTGGCTGCGGGAGCAGTACCCGGATGCCCGGCGGCTGCGCCTGGAGGTGAACCGGGAGAACGCGGGAGCCGCGCGGCTGTATGAGAAGACGGGCTATCAAAAGCTGGATTATGATCAGATGGTGCTGGACCTTCTGCCGTGAGACGCGCCGGAAGGGACAGACAGAATGTGAGGAGGAGTACATATGAACCGTATGGAACAAACCCGGGCCCTGCGGGCCGATCAGGCGGTGCACTATAACTGCTGCCAGTCCGTGCTGGTGCCCTTTGCCCAGGAGATGGGGCTGACGCCGGAGCAGGCCTTTCACCTGGGCAGCCATTTCGGGGCCGGGATGCGCCACGGCTCCACCTGCGGCGCGCTGGCCGGCGCTTTGATGGTGCTGGGGATGACGGGCGGAGATGAAAAACAGGCCGCCCAGCTGATCCGGCAGTTCCGGGAGCGCCACGGGGCCACGGACTGCGCAACGCTGCTGAAGGAATCCCGCCAGCGCGGGGAGGAGCGCAAGGCCCACTGTGACGGCCTGGTGTACGAGATGGTGGAGGCGCTGGACAAGCTGACCGCCGCCGCCCCGTCCCGGGAGGCATAAAAACCATTCAGGGGGCACCCGCTGGGTGCCCCCTGAATGGTTTGATCTGGAAGGATGGATGAAAAAGGAATGATCACGAACAAAGGCCGCAAACAGCGCGAAGTGCGGGTAAGAGCGGCATCCCGCATATCGTTAAATTTTTAACCTTTGTTCTGTTGACACTTTACCACTCCCACAGTGGAAATGCCATCCCCAAAAAGATTATAGAAGTTATAATGAAAAAGTTATGATTTGGCGGGTTGCAGAGGGATCGGAGCGGGGGTATAATAGGGGCTGTTCAGACAAGCGCAATGGGGCTGTGCGCAGGAGACAGACGCCGCCCAGGCGGCATCCCCGTTTTAGACAAATTATAGACGCAGGAGGACCACCGTTTGAAAGAGTTGGAACAGCTGCCCGTGCCTGTGCTGATGTGGTACCGGGAAAACGCCAGAGTGCTGCCCTGGCGGAGCCATCCCACCCCCTATCGGGTGTGGATTTCAGAGGTTATGCTGCAGCAGACCCGGGTGGCGGCGGTGCTGGACTATTACCGCCGGTTTTTGCAGGAGGCCCCCACGGTGGCCGGCCTGGCCGCCCTGCCGGAGGAGCGGCTGATGAAGCTGTGGCAGGGGCTGGGCTATTACAGCCGGGCCCGGAACCTGCAGAAGGCGGCCAGACAGGTGATGGAACAGCACGGGGGAACATTCCCAAATACTTATAAAGAGATCCGGGCCCTGCCCGGTGTGGGGGACTACACCGCCGGGGCCATCGCCTCCATCGCCTTTGGGCTGCCCGTTCCGGCAGTGGACGGCAACGTGCTACGGGTGGTGGCCCGGGTGTGCGGGGACGAGGGGGACATCACCCTGCCCGCCACCAAAAAGCGGGTGACCCTGGCCCTGGCCCAGGTGATTCCCACCGAGGCCCCCGGCGATTTTAACCAGGCCATGATGGAGCTGGGGGCCACTGTGTGCCTGCCCAACGGGGCGCCCCTGTGTGAAAAGTGCCCGGCGGCCCATTTTTGCCGGGCGCGGCTGGAGGAGCGCACCGGGGAGCTGCCCGTCAAGGCGGCAAAGAAGGCCAGAAAGGTGGAGCACCGGAACGTGTACCTGCTCTTTCACGGGGACAGCGTGGCCCTGCGCCGCCGGCCCGGGCGGGGCCTGCTGGCCGGGCTGTGGGAGTATCCCAACGAGCTGGCTGACGGGACGGACTGGCCGGCGCAGTGGGGGCTTGCCCCGCTGGGGCTGGAGCGGGCCGGGACGGGCCGGCATATCTTCACCCACATCGAGTGGCACATGACCGCCTGGGCCGGGGAAGTGCCCGGCGAGGCCCTGCCGGAGGGCTGGGTGTGGGCGGACCGGCGGGAGCTGCGGGATACCTATGCCGTGCCCAACGCGTTTCAGAGCTTTGCCCCGGCGGTAACCGCCCGGCTGGGGCTGGTGTAGAGGAGGGGCGCCATGATCTGTACCTTATGTCCCCGCCGGTGCGGCGCGGTGCGCACGCCGGAGCGGGGGGAGGGGCTGTGCCGGATGCCGGAGGCGCCGGTGGTGGCCCGGGCCGCCCTGCATATGTGGGAGGAGCCGCCCATCTCGGGAAGCCGGGGATCCGGGACCATCTTCTTTTCCGGCTGCTCCCTGGGGTGTGTCTTCTGCCAGAATGAGAAGATCAGCCATCAGGATTTCGGGCGGGCGATTACCCCGGAGCGGCTGGGGGAGATCTGCGGCGAGCTGATTGCCCAGGGGGCCCACAACATCAATTTTGTCAACCCCACCCACTATGCCCATGTGGTCCGGGCCCTGCTGGAGGAGCACCCCATGCCCGTCCCGGTGGTCTGGAACTCCGGCGGCTATGACCGGGTGGAGACCCTGCGGACCCTGGAGGGAAAGGTGGACATCTATCTGCCGGACTTCAAGTATCTGGACCCGGAGACCGCCCGGCGCTATTCCGGGGCCCCGGACTATCCCCAGGCGGCCGCGGCGGCCATTCGGGAGATGGTGCGCCAGACGGGGCCCTGCCGCTTTGACGGGGAGGGGCTGCTGACCCGGGGCGTGGTGATCCGGCATTTGATTCTGCCCGGGCAGGTGGAGCAGGCCAAGGCGGTGATGGACTGGGCGGCGGCGGAATTTGAGCCGGGGAGCGTCCTGTTTTCTCTGATGAGCCAGTATACCCCCTGGGGGGATCTGTCCCGCTGTCCGGAGCTGAACCGCCGGCTGCGCCGGGGGGAGATGCGCGCCGCCCAGGCTTATATGGAAAACCTGGGTCTGGCCGGCTTCACCCAGGAGCGGACCAGCGCCAAGGAGGAGTACACACCCCCCTTTGACCTGACAGGGATCTGAGCCTGCCGGCCGGGGCGATTGGGAAAGGAGCGCGGCCTATGAAGCGGTTATATGTGATCGGCGGAACCATGGGGGTGGGGAAGACCACCGTCTGCCGGCGGCTGGCCCGGCGGCTGCCCAACAGCGCCTTTCTGGACGGGGACTGGTGCTGGGATATGCACCCCTTTCAGGTGACGGAGGAGACCCGGCGGATGGTGGTGGACAACATCTGCTTTGTGCTCAACAGCTTTCTCCGCTGCTCCGCCTTTGAGTCGGTGGTGTTCTGCTGGGTGATGCACCGGCAGGAGATTTTAGACGGAATTTTGTCTCGCCTGGATACAGCCGGATGGCAGGTGCACGCCGTCTCCCTGGTCTGCCGGCCCGAAATTCTGCGGGCGCGGCTGGAGGGGGACATTGCCGCCGGGCTGCGCGCCGGCGACGTGCTGGCCCGCAGCCTGGCCAGACTGCCTGTGTATGACCGGCTGGACACCCGGAAGCTGGATGTGTCCGGCCTGACCCCGGAACAGGCTGTGGATCAAATTCTGACCATAAGCGGGACGCCGCAGGCGTAAGGGAAAATCCTGCGCTGCAAAGGGCCCGGCACTTTTATCAAGTGCCGGGCCCGAGACTGTCGAAAAAGTGGCTTGTCAATTGATTGAAATTGACAAGCCACTTTTTCGAGAAGGGCTGCACGAAAGACAGTCCTCGATGTCGTCGTCACAAGCTGCGGATCGCTTGTA
>JAHYYS010000018.1 GCA_019424865.1 bacterium | reverse complement strand
GGGTGCCGTCCAGCAGCATCTCCAGAGCCAGCTGAGCGATGGTGCAGTAGAAGGTGGCGCAGTACTCCTTGGCCATGGAGATGGTCTTGTTGTTGCTGCCCCAGATGCTCATGGGCACCATACCGGCGGCGACGACCAGCTCCACAGGAGCGTAGTAGGGCAGGACACCGATAACCTTCTTCCCCTCCTGCTTGTACTGGGTCAGTACCCGGTAGGGGTGCTCGGAAATTTCCTTAAACTCGTTCAGCATAACCTCGGTGCTCATTTCGCCTCGGCCTCCTTATTCGCCTTATTGGCCTCCATGGCCTCCACCAGGCCCTGAACACGGGTGGTGTACTGGGCCTCGTTAAAGTTACGGGGATCCGCCTGGTCGCCGTCGAAGCCGGCGCAGGGCACGCCCAGATCCTCGGTGAAGCGGCGCTGCATCTCGGCCATATAGCCGGACCAGGGCTTGCAGGAACGGTTGTAGTGGACCAGCACGCCGTCCACCTTGTTGTCCCGGCAGATGCCCTCACGCCAATCCACGCCCTGCTCGATACACACGGAGTTGGGGGCCTTGTAGTAGGCGCGGGCCATCTCGTCCATGTTGTTATACACAAAGCCGAAGGCGGGAGCGTACACAACGGCGGTGACGTTGACGCCGTGCTCCTTCAGAGGCTTGAACAGGTTGGGCAGCTTGGGCCAGCAGGGGATGCCCTCGAACATGACGCGGTACTTCTCGGGGAAGGGCGTGGTGGAGGTGCCTTCCTTGATGGCCTGCTCCAGGTCCTTCTCCAGCAGCTCGAAGGCCTCGGCAGCAGCCACCTTGCCGCGGGCGGTCACCACGTCGGCCATGTGGTTGAACAGATCGAAGCCGCTGTAAGGAGCGGGCTTGTACTGCAGGTAGTCACAGACGCGCAGCCAGGCCTTGGCGGTGCGGTTGGCGTTGGCGCAGGCCTGCTCAAACTTCTTCTCATCGAACTTCTTGCCGGTGAGCTCCTCCAGCTGGTGGATGGCGGCATCAAACTGAGCGCGGACATAGGCCACGTTGGTGTCATGGACATCCACAGTGTTGTTGTAGGGGATGTCGATCATGATCAGGGGGATGTTGCGCATACGGGCGATGTTCTCATACCACTTGGTCATGCAGTTGCAGATGTTGTTGCAGCACAGCACGAAGTCGGGCTGGGGCATCCGCATCTGGCGGTAAGGCTTGATGGCCTCACGGCGGAAGTTCTTGTAGGCGATCTCCTTCTCGGTGGTCTCGGGCAGAGCCTCGATCTCATAGATGTCATCCAGCACGGTGTAGGGCTGCATGGTCTTGGGATCCTTCTTGGGCTTGCCGGTCTCGGGGTCGATGATCACCTTGCCGTTCTCGTCCTTCAGGGGCTTGCCGCTGTTGGGGTCGATGATAAACTCCAGAGTCTCGGGGTCGAACTTCCGGGACGCGCGCTTGCCGGCGGCATAGGCCAGGCTGATGCGGGCGTAGCCGCAGATATCGTTGTCAAAGCCCAGGTCCTCGGCAGCCTTGCACATAATCTCGCCGTCCCGGTTGGCGGCGATGCCGGCGGCCTGGTTCTCGGGGTACATGACGTTCAGGTCAAAGGCCTCAGCCAGCTCACAGGGGAACTTGGAGCTGGACCAGCCCACCAGCTTGCCCTCGGCGTGGGCCTTACGGGCGTCAGCATAAACATCCTCAACGACCTTGCGCAGGGCCTGGACGCCGGGACTTACCGTTTTAGCCATTGTAGTTTCCTCCCTACTAATGTTCAAAAAATTGCTTGGAGCGCTGCGGACCGGTTAGTCCTTGTGCTCCTTTTGATACTTCTGATAGGCGAACAATGCCGCCCCCAGGGCCCCATTGTACTGGGTCAGGGGGGAGGTATAGATGATGTGGCCCAGCTCCTCCTCCAGAGCCTTCACCACACCGGTGTTCTGTGCCACGCCGCCGGTCATGACCACCTGGTCACGCACCCCCACCCGGTGGGCCAGGCCGGCGACCCGGCTGGCCACGGAGTGGTGGATTCCGTTGATGATGTCCCGCTTGTCGGTGTCCTGGGACAGCTGGCTGATGACCTCGCTCTCGGCGAAGACAGTGCAGGTGGAGCTGATCTCCACGTTTTTGGTGGACTGGGCGCCCAGGGTGCCCAGGTCCTCCACCTTTACCTCCAGTACCCGGGCCATGACGTCCAGGAACCGGCCGGTGCCGGCGGCGCACTTGTCGTTCATCACAAAGTTGGTCATCACGCCGTTTTCAATCTGAAGAATCTTCACATCCTGTCCGCCGATGTCAATGACGGTGTGGACATCGGGGAACAGGAAGCTGGCTCCCTTGGCGTGGCAGCTGAGCTCGCTCATCTGCTGATCGGCCAGCTCCAGCATGGAGTTGCGGCCGTAGCCGGTAGCCAGGATGAAGGACATGTCCTCCTTGGTCTTACCGGCTCCCTCCAGCACCTGGGCGATGGCCCGCTGAGGGCCGCTGGTGCCGGCGCCCACGGATACCAGGGACTTGCTGACGATTTCCTTGCCGTCGGCCAGCATCACACATTTCGAGGCGGTGGAACCGATGTCGATTCCTAAGGTATAAATGCTCATACGTTCATGTCTCTCCATCTTTTGAAGGTCTCAGGGCGCCGGAGACGCCCCGGATTGTGTCCCGACGGGGCCTGTTTTACCGGAACAGGCCGCCGAAAAAGGACAGGAACAGGGGATTGTAGATGTCGTCAATGATGACGGCGAAGGCGGGGTAGAAGACCCACGCCACATGGTGATAGCCATAGGCGTCCATAACGGCCTTCTCATTGGCCACCGCGTTGGGTCCGGAGCCGCAGCCCCAGCCGCAGTTGCCCGCAGCCATGACCGCCGCACCGTAGTCCCGGCCGAAGAGGTTGTAGGAGATAAAGATAGCAAACACGGCCATCAAAACCGCCTGAACCAGCAGGATGACGCCCATCTGGCCCACCACAGACAAGAGCGCGGTGATGTCGATGGTCATCAGAACCAGGGCAAGGTACAGCTCCAGGAACATATGCTCGATGGCGTCCACTTCAGGGGTGTAGAAGCGGATGTTGGCAGCCTCCATCACATTGCGGCCGATGGCGCCGGCGAAGAGGCAGCCGATAAACTTGGGCATTTCAATTTTGGGGATATTGTCCAGCAGGCAGTAGATGGGCATGCCCAGAGCCGCCAGCAGGAGCAGCATGGCAAACATGGAGACCATGCGGCTGTTATTCAGGGTGGGAGCAATTCCGGTGGACTCAGCCTCAGGCCGGTCATTAGGATCGGACTTCAGACCGTGCCGGGAGATGAGGTAGGCCGCAACAGGGCCGCCGATGAGAGAGCCCATGATGTTGCCCATGGTGCCGGCAGTCACGCCCACCGCTCTGGCACCGGCCACGCCCCAGGACTCAAAGGTGTCGCCAAAGGAGGCAGCGGTGCCCACGCCGCCGGACATGGCCGCGGAGGAGCACTGCAGGGACAGCAGGGGATTCAGGCCCACCAGGTTGCCCACCAGCACGCCGATGACGTCCTGCAGGGTGATGAGCAGGCAGGCGGCAAAGGCCACCTTGATGGCCAGCTTGCCGCCAGCCTGCTTCAGCATCTTGGCGCTGAAGCCGAAGCCCACGCACAGGAAGAACAGGTTCTGGCACAGGTCCTGAATGGTGGATACGTCAAACTGGATAGCCAGGATGCCGCTGCCCTTGATGATGGCGATGACGATGGCCACCAGCAGACCGGACACCACCGGGGCGGGGATGGCAAACTTTTTCAGAAGCTTGCTGTGGCTGACCAGGGCGTGGCCCAGGAAAATCACCAGAGCCGCAATGCCCAGAGAGGTCAGGTACTCTACCTTGAAGGATGCGGCCGCACCATCAGCTGCCGGTGTGTAGGTACCAAAATAGGATAAGATTTTTTCTGCCATAGGGGTCTTCTCCTTTCCAAAATACAGTACTATATAGCAAACTTTCCCGTATTTTGTCAATGTAAAAAGTTCCAACCCTAAGGCATTTTTACCCCTTTATCCGGCCCTCCGGCGCGGTCTGTCTCCGCAAACTTTCCTTGCACCCCAAGCGCTGGGGTGCTTTCGTCGTTTTGCTGGTAATTTTCCTCCGGCGGAGGGTCACTCCGCCGGAGAAGATTGCCATTTACTTCTTAAAGGTGTCGTAGTCCTTGATGGTCCGAGGCAGCAGCATCTGATGGAAGGGGCAGATGCTCTCGGGGTTCTGGTAGCAGGCATCGGTGAAGGCCACGATGTAGTTACGCATCATGGGCATATCCACCACCTCGTCCACCAGACCGGCCTGGGCGCAGAACAGAGGCTTGGACTTGACGTCGTAGTCGTCGATCAGGGCGTTCATCTTGTCGATGGTGGGCTGGAGATCCTTGCCCGCCTTCTGATCCTTGGCCAGACGGCCGGTATACATGGCGTTGGCAGCGGTCTTGCCGTTCATAACGTTGATCTCAGTGGCGGCAGTGCCCAGAGAGAAGGCGTTGTTGTCGTTGCCCTGGGGGCCGCCCAGCACGTAGTGGGCAGCGGCGGTGCCGCGGCGCAGGGTGATCTCCATCATGGGCAGCTTGCTGCTCTGGATGGAGTAAATCAGGGACTGGCCCAGGCCCAGCAGCTCGGCGACCTCGGCGTCATCGCCCACGTCGATGCCGGTGGTGTCCTGAATCCAGATCATGGGCAGGCGGTCACGGGCACACAGGGTGACGAACTCGTTCATCTTGATCAGGCCCTGGCGGTACAGCTTGCCGCCCACGCCCATGGCGCCCTGCTTATACTCGGGGTAGTTGGGGAACACGCCCTGCTGGTTGGCAACCACGCCCACCAGAAGGCCGTCCACCTTGGCCAGGCCGGTGATCATCTCGGGGCCATAGCCCTTCTTGTACTCCATGAACTGGCTGCCGTCGAACAGGCGGGCGATGACAGAGTACATGTCGTAGGGACGCTTCTTGTTGTTGAGCACCAGGTCATACAGCTCTACGTCGGAAGCAGCGGGAGACTGGGGAGTGTCCACGCGGAAGAACTCCAGATCGTAGGAGGGCAGCATGTCCAGATACTTCTTGATGCCGGCGATCACGCCGTCCTCACCGGAGTAAACCTCACGGAAGAAGCCGGTCTCGCCGTAGTGGATGGCCACGGTTCCGGGAGGATCCGCGCGCAGGCCCTTAGTGGCCTCGATCTGAGCCAGAGCAGCCTCCATGTCCACGAAGCCCTTGGGGTTCATGCCGCCCACGATGCCGGCGCCGCCCACGGCCATGTTGGCCTTCTCATGGGCAATCAGCACGGTGGGGCTGATGGAGTGGTAGCCGCCGCCGGCGGGGTTGGTGCCGTGGATGCCCACGATGACGGGAATGCCCATCTGGTTGAGCTCAGAGTTGCGGTAGAAGGGAGTGCCGCCGCCGCGGCGGTTGGGGTACACCTTCTCCTGCTGGTCCAGCTCCACGCCGGCGCACTCCAGCAGGTAGATGAGGGGAATGCGCAGGCGCTTGGCGGTGTCGCTGCCCCGCAGCAGGTTGTCCGCCTGGCCGGGCACCCAGGTGCCGGCGTGCTTCTTGTTGTCGGACGCGATGATGACGCACCACTTGCCGTTTACCCGGCCCAGGCCCTTGATAATGGAAGTAGATCCATTCTTGTTGTGCTGAGGGTTATACAGGCTGTTCAGGGGGCACCAGGTACCGGGATCCACCAGGAGGGTGATCCGCTGCATGGCGGTAAGCTGCCCCTTGGCATTCATGGCCTCGTCGGCCTTGCCGGCAGACATTGCCTCTACAATATGGGTGTGGATGTCATCTTCGATGGCGCGCAGCTCGTCCGCGTTCTCCGGGTTGGCGTGGACGGCCTTGCCCACAGTGGGCATATTCTGGAAATAACGGGGCATGGAATAGTTACCCAATGTCAATTCCTCCTCAATTCAGTTTTGACAGGTACCTTGACCTTAGTCCTTGGGGACCTTGATGAATGCCTGGCCGGGATCGATCTCCTCACGGATGACCTTGATAATCTCGGGAGAGGGACCCTCGAACAGCTGGGCGCGGGACAGGTCGATCTCAAAGCCGGTGTTCTCCTGGACCATCTCCGGGGTAGAGAAGGGATAGTAGTAGGCCAGATACATCCGCTTGGTCTCTTCATCAAACTTCATGATGCCCAGGTCGGTAACCACCATCTGGGGGCCGCGGTTGCCGGGCAGGCCGGCGCGCTCACGGCCGCCGGGGCCGTCCATCCAGCCGCAGGAGGTGATGTAGTCGATCTTCTCCATGAAGCGGCGCTTCTGGTGCTGCATCATGATGATGGTGTTGCAGAAGGTGGCGATGCCGTTGGCGCCGCCGGAACCGGTGAACCGGGTCTGGGGCTTCAGATAATCGCCCTTGCCATAGATACAGGTGGAGTTCACGTTGCCATAGGGGTCGATCTGGGCGCCTCCGATAAAGGCAACCAGCCGGTCGGCGTCGTGCAGCCACTCGTTGGCCTCAAAGCCGATGAACCGCACGTTGGGCCACTGCACGGCACAGTGGGCCATAAACCGGTTGTCGCCCACGGAACGGGGGACCTCCACGGGGGAGCAGTCCATCAGGCCGCTCTCCACAATGGGATGGCAGGAGGGGCATACCACCCGCTTGGCCAGGGAGGCGCCGATCAGAGGCAGCCCGGTGCCCACGATGACGATCTGGTTCTCCTTGATATTCTTGGCGATGGCGTAAGCCTGCATCTCCTGTTTGGTATACTTGGTATAATCAGACATTGTTACAACCTCCCAACTCTTAGTGTCTGGTGGAATAACCCAGATGGGGCTCGTTCTTCAGCCGCAGCAGGCGGGAGCCGCCAATTTTGTCCAGCAGCTCGTCGTTGTCCTTCACGCTGTAAACCCACTTCTGCAGATAATCCTGGAAGGTCTCGGGAATGGCCACGCCGGCCTTGGCGTCCTCGGCGGCCTTCCGGGCCTTGGCAGCGGCCTCGGCCAGCTTGGCGTCCTCGGGCTTGGCAGCGGCGGCCTTCTCGGCCTTGACAGCAGCCTTCTCCAGCTGGGCCTTGGCGTCCTCGGCGTCCTGATACTTGGAGGCCTTGTCGTACTCCTTCAGGGCGTGGGAGTCGTTGTCATAGTAGTTGTAGCACTGAGAGGGCCACGCGCCGTAGGGGCAGTGAACCACAGCGTCCACGCACTGACCGAAGATACGGGTCAGGGTGGGATCGCGGCGGATGTACTCGTCGCTCACCAGATCCTCGCAGGTGACAATGACCTTGCGGGCGGCCACGGCGATGTCCACGTCGTGGAACTCGTCGCCCTCGATGATGCAGGTGCCGTCGGGAGAGGCCTTCTGCACGTGGATGATGGCGGTGTCCAGCTTGGGCACGGGGACGGCGATGACCTTTTCACCGGGGTTGAAGGGATTCTCCATCTCCACCAGCTTGTCGTTGTCCACCTTCTCCAGGGCGGCGCGCTTCTCCTTGCTGATGCCCCAGTACTGGGCGATGCCGGAGCCCTGCATCAGGCGCACGGGCAGGAAGGGCAGGCCCAGAGAAGCGGCGTGGAGCTGGAGCATCAGGACGTCCTGAGAGTAGTCCTCATAGGTCAGCTCGCCCTTCTCGATGGCGGCGCGGAAGCGGCGGGACACGTTGGTATAGCCGGAGTTGGCGGTATAGCAGTTGATGTACGCCTTCACGCGGCCCTCGCCGATGAGCATATCCCAGTCGCCGCCGGCAGGACCGGCCCAGACGGTGAAGTCCTTCTGACCCTGGCGCAGGATCTCGTACACCGCTGCATAGGGCTTCCGGTTGGTGGTGAAGCCGCCGAAGGAGATGCAGTCTCCGCTCTCGACAAATTTCGCCACCGCGTCATGCAGGGAATACACTTTGTTCATAGTAAAACCCCCATTACTTTAGTTTTTGATTCTCTCTCATGTGAAGATGCGGCTTTGCGCTATTCAACGGCTATTATATTATCACAAACTTTTCGAAAGGTCTATCTGTAATTTGGCAAAAAGTTTGCATATGTTCTCCTGGCATGCTATAATGACACTGGTGCTGCCGGGTCATTCCCGCGCGGCGCCGGGAGGTTTTTATGACCAATGTAGAGTTTCACCTTCAGCTCAATCACAATGACACCTGGAACATGAGCCGGCTGCACTTTCATGACCACTGCGAGCTGCTTCTTCCCCTTACCAGCCCCGGAAACATCTTTGTCAGCGATCAGGTCTATCCCCTGCGCCGCGGGACTTTGTATCTCATCGGGGAGAACACCCTGCACCGCACCATGGCCACCGGCTTTCATGCCCGGTATGTGCTGCATATCAGCCGCAAGGCGCTGGCCGAGCTGTCCACGCCCCAGACCGATTTCACCCAGCTGGCCCAGGACCCCTTCCGCCGGGCCTCCCTCAGCGGCGAGCAGCTGACCGAGGTGGTGGAGCTGTTCCAGGCCCTGGAGCGCAACAAGAATGACGGCGCCTTCGGCAGCGACATCCACCAGATGGTCGCCCTGCTCAATCTGCTGATCCGCGTGGCGCCCACCCTCAACGCCGCCACCGCGGGTGAATCCATCTGCAACAAGGATTTTCTGCGGGTATCCCCCATCCTGGACTATATCCGGGATAATCTGTCTGAACCGCTTACGCTGGACCGGATTTCCAGCCATTTTTATATCAGCAAGCACTATTTGTGCCGCATTTTCAAGGCGGCCACCGGCTTTTCCGTGATGGAATATATCATTTACAGCCGGGTTCTCCGGGCGCGTCAGCTGCTTCAGGACGGAGTCAGCGTCCAGCAGGCCGGGGAACTGTCCGGTTTTTCCGACAACTCCCATTTTATCCGCACCTTCGGCCAGCTCACCGGCGTCACCCCCGGCCGCTATGCCAAGGAATATGAGTCCAGCAACCAGGTACTGCGGGAGAATTTGAAGCACTGAGATCTGAGCTCCCCAGGTCAGGAATGTCAACATCTGCAAACCGTCCTCCCCCGCCGGAACGGCTGGCCGCAAAATAAAAGCAGCACATCATTTCCTGTCAGGCGGTGCGCCGTCTTGTCTGTAAACAGACACAGCCCTCTCCCGAACCTTCTTCGGGCGAGGGCTGTGTTTTTCCTTTAATCTCTTGGGCGGCGATAGAACCGGCCCACTACCCGGTCAGTCCGCACCACATTGACAAAGGCCTTGGGGTCGGCCTGGCGGATCTGCTGTGCAATGGAGCGGACCCGGCTGTTTTCCACCACCGAGTAGACCATGACACAGGGTTCCCCATTATAAAGCCCGACCCCCTCAATCAGGGTGGCGGTGTGGTGGGTATCCTGAATCACGGCGCACACGCCTCCGGCGCTCTCCCGCCCCGTGACAATAAACAGGGTTGAACGTTTTCCATCCGGATCCAGCGCCCGGATCACCTGAGTACTTGTAAACTGGAACAAAATTGAATACAGGGCTGCGTCCCATCCAAACATCAGGCCTGCCACCGTCAGCATCACCACATTGCCGCACAAAATGTAGTTCCATGCGTCGATATTTTTCCGCTCGGACAAAGCGATGGCAATAAAGTCGGTGCCGCCCGAGGTGGTGCGCACCAGCAGGCACAGGCTGAGGGCACAGCCGTTGAGCAGCCCGCCGAAGACACACACCAGCAGCACGTCCTCCGTGATTTCGATGGTGGGAATCAGGTCGGTAAAGAAGCTGGTCAGCACAATGGCCAGGCAGGAATACAGGGTAAACTTTTTCCCTATCAGCTTAAAGCTGATAATCGCGGGAATCGCGTTGAACAGCAGGTTGAGAGGAGCAAAGGGCACGGTCAGATCCAGATAGACCGCGGCAGCCCGCTGAATCAGCCGGCTGAGGCCGGCAAAGCCGCCGGGAAACAGATCGCCCGCTGCCACAAAGCTTTTCAGGTTCAGGGCATAGAGAAAGGACGAGATGGTAATAACCGCCAGCCGGACCGGAACCCTCTCCTGCCAGGGCGTTTTAATCTGTGACGTCAGCATATTCTCCCCCTTTACTTGACCTGGGACAAAATATCCAGATTCTTCATGAAGTACTCCACACCGGAGTAGATGGTGGTCAGCACAATCACCGCCACGCACAGGGAATTGACCTCCGGCGGGATGGGCAGCAGCATCAGCACAATACACACCATGGTGCTGGCCGTCTTGACCTTGCCGGACCAGCCGGCGGCGATAACCCGCCCCTTGTCCGCCGCCACCATCCGCAGCCCGGACACGCCGAACTCCCGGACAATGACCACCAGCAGGGCCCAGCCCGGCATCTGTCCGATCTCCACGAACCACAGCATGGCCGCCGTCACCAGGCACTTGTCCGCCAGCGGATCCATGAACTTGCCGAAGTCCGTGGTCTGATTGTAGTGGCGGGCAATGTATCCATCCAGGGTGTCGGTGAGGCTGGCTGCCACAAAAATGGCCAAGGCCCAGTAGTTGGCCCCAGGCACCCGCAGGTAGAGCACCAGCAGAAAGGCGGGGATCATAACAACCCGCAGGATGGTCAGCTTATTGGCTGTATTCATCGGTTCATATCTCCTTATTCGTTTCCTCTTCCGGGACATACTCCATAATGTCCCCCGGCTGGCAGTTCAGGTAGGCACACAGATGCTCGATGGTGCGGGTATCCACATGCCCTGTACCCTTGCGCATCTTTTCCAGCGTAGCCACGCCTACTACATTGTCTTTCCTCAGGTTATATTTTGTCAAGCCTTTTTCCTGCAAAAGCCGGAACATTTTTTCATATCGAATGGGCGTGAGTATCCCTCCTTCCATCCGTCCAGCACTAATTTTAGTACATATCAGCTAAGAATTTACCGGAAAATTCGTGAAAACTGCCGCTTGATTATGTACTAAAATTAGTACATAATCAAGTCAGTCCTCAATCTCGCCGGTCAGGTCTCCGTCCGAAGTCCCGGTGATGCGCACCCGGACAAACTCGCCCGCCGGCACCAGCCCGGCCGCGGTGAAATACACGTGCCCGTCAATGTCCACCGAGTCGGCATAGGTCCGCCCCACATAGCAGCCCGCGTCCCGGTCAAAGCCCTCGCACAGCACCTCCATCACCGTGCCCAGCCGCTGGGCGTTATACTCGTCCATAATCCGGGACTGCAGATCCACCACCAGCTCCACCCGCCGGGCGGCCGTCTCGTCGTCCACCTGGTTCTCCATGGAATAGGCCAGGGTCCCCTCCTCGGGGGAGAACTGGAACACGCCCGCCCGCTGGAGCTTCTGCTCCCGCAGGAACTGGCACAGCTCCTCAAACTCCGCCTCCCCCTCCCCGGGCAGGCCGCAGATCAGGGAGGTGCGGATGACCACGTCCGGCATGGCCGCCCGCAGCTTGGCAAAGAGGGCCTCCAGCTCCGCCCGGGTGTTCCGGCGGCGCATGGCCTTTAAAATACCGTCGTTGGCGTGCTGGATGGGGATATCCAGATAGTGGAGAATCCTGGGCTGGGAGGCAATGACGGAGATCAGCTCGTCGGTGATAGCCTCGGGATAGAGGTAATGCAGGCGGATCCAGTGGAAGTCCAGCCTGCACAGCTCCTTCAGCAGCCCGGCCAGTGAGGTGCCGTCCTTCAGATCCCAGCCGTAGCGGGTGATATCCTGGGCGATGACGATCAGCTCCTTCACGCCCCGGGCCTCCAGCTCTCTGGCCTCCCGCAGCAGGGAGTCCATGCAGCGGCTGCGGTAGCGGCCCCGCAGCTTAGGGATGATGCAGAAGGCGCAGCCGTTGCTGCACCCCTCGGCAATTTTCAGATAGGCGGTATAGGGCGGCGTGGTCACCAGCCGTTCCCCGTCGTCATAGGCCTGATCCATCCGCTCAAAATACTCCGGATGCTCCCCGGCCATCAGCTCCTCCACCGCCCGGACCACGTCGGTGTAGCTGCCGGTGCCCAGCATGCCGTCCACCTCGGGCAGCTCCGCGCGGATCTCCCCCGGATAGCGCTGGGACAGACAGCCGGCCACCAGCAGCTTTTTCAGCTTGCCCGCCTTTTTCAGCTCCGCCAGCTCCAGAATGTTGTCAATGGCCTCGCTCTTGGCCGACTCAATGAAGCCGCAGGTGTTCAGCACCGCCACGTCGGCCCCCTCCGGGTCCCCCGTGACCACATAGCCCGCATCCCGGCACAGGGCCATCATCTGTTCGGTATTGACCAGGTTCTTGGCACAGCCAAGCGATACAAACGCGACTTGATAAGGCATAATACAATCGCTCCAATACAAAGGAAGTGTATAATACAAACGACCCGCCTTTACAAAAAAGGCAGGCTGGGATATAGATCGGCAGGACAGCCGACGGACAAATCGGCGCCTATGCGCAGAAACTTTCCGCTTTTTTCCTCGCCGCACGCAGCGTATGTTCGGAAACCCAGGTGCAGATCATCATGTAGAAGCAGGCGGAACATCCCTCTATAACAAAACAGAGATTTCGCCGCTGCGGCGGCGAGTTCCTTTTGCAGCGATGCAAAAGGAACCAAAAAATCGCCGGGTGCCGTGGCTTTTGAGAAAGACCTGCGGCTTGCGCCTTGGTCTTTCAGGAGCCACGTTCCCCCGGACCCCCATTTTACGGAGGAGCATTTCTGTGGTGCTGGCAATTGCGTCCGGCGCGGAAACCTCATGAACAGTGTCGGAACGTTATCGCTGCCGCTCTCCTCAATTGACACAAAAGGTGCTTCTAAAAGAGAAAATGCGCCTGAGCTTCTGAACATACACCGTGGCGGTGAACGGCGGGCGCACACTGTGCGCCCCTACAGCTCCCCGCCCCGCCAGGCGGGATCATCGGTGATGCCCAAAAGATAGTCAGAAGATACCTTATAATAATTGCACAGCAGATATAACCGGTCAAGATTGGTGCCTGATTTTCCATTTTCCATATCGCTGATCTGCGTTTTGGTCACATGCAAAAGTTCCGCGACCTCCTTGCGGGAGATCTGCTTCGCTTCCCGTATCTCCCGCAGACGAAGACCAAAAACTTTTTTGTCCAACATGATACTGACCCCTTGACACCAGTAGGTTTAATCTGCTATTATGGAGATAGATTAAATCTATCGTCCTTATTTTATTCCGAGGTGAACTGCCATGAAACACGACTTTCTCTCTGACCTCTGCTTCCAGTGCATGGAGTCCATCCGCCGCCCCGACGACGCGGAGCAGCAGCAGATCCAACAGGAATACGAAGCGCTGGAGAAAAAATTCATCCAGACCATGGGTCGGAAGTTCGTCGACCGCTATCAGACCGCCTGCTTCCGCACGGTGGCCTGGGAGGATGAGGCCATCTTCCTGGCCGGTCTGCGGTTCGGGGTGAACTTCATGCTCACCGTGCTGCCCTACTCCTCAAATTCCACCTGCGCCCCGTAGCGGCGCAGGGCCTCGTGGATCTCGCCCCAGCGATAGCCCCGCCGGGCCAGGGCGTCGGACAGCTTTTTCAGCTCCTGTCGGTCGGGCGTGCGGCCCCGCAGCCGTTTTTCCACCAGGGCGTCAATCGCCTGCGCCGGGTCCTCCCGCTGCGCCAGGGCGTCCTCCCACAACTCCCGGGGGACCCCCCGGCGGTACAGTTCGTCCCGCAGCTTCCGCTCCCCATATCCTCTGGCGGAGTAGCTGCGGACCACCGCGGCGGCATAGGACGCGTCGTTGAGATAGCCCAGCTCCTCCAGCCGGTCGCAGATGGCGGCGGCCTCCTGCTCCGTGGCCTCCCACTCCCCCAGCTTCCGCTCCAGCTCCCGCCGGGACTGGGGCTTTTTTGTCAGCAGGGACAGCGCCCTCTCCCGCAGGGCGCCCCGGCGGACGGCGGCGGCAATGCCCTCCGCCTCCTGGTCGGTCAGCTCCTTCCCCGCGTAGAGGGCGAAGTCCACCACTTCCCCCTCCCCCAGGCGCAGGATGGAGCCGTCCTCCAGCACTGCCAGCCAGCGGCCCGGGACCCGTTTGGAGGGCTTCAATTCCTGAATGACCACACAACTCACTCCGATGTTCAGACTGCGGCTCTCTCACGCCTGCCCCGGCCTACCCGCCGGGGCGCGCCTGCGCTCACGCTTCGCTGTCTTCAAAGTCGTCGGCGGACACGTCCACCGCCCGTCCGGCGGCCTTGGCGGCAATCTGGGCCTGCTTGCTCATCAGCTTGTAGGAGTTGGACCGGACCTGCTCCTCGATCTGGTCGGCCAGCTCGGGGTTGTCCTTCAAATACTGCTTCACCGCGTCCCGGCCCTGGCCCAGGCGCATCTCCCCCATGGAGAACCAGGAGCCCGACTTCTGGATGATGTCCAGCTTGACCGCCAGGTCCACCAGCTCGCCCCACTTGGAGATGCCCTCGCCATAGAGGATATCAAACTCCGCCTCCCGGAAGGGGGGCGCCACTTTATTTTTCACAATCTTGGCCCGGGTGCGGTTGCCGATGATCTCGCTGCCGTTTTTCAGTGCCTCGATCCGGCGCACGTCAATGCGCACGGAGGCATAGAACTTCAGCGCCCGGCCGCCGGTGGTCACCTCCGGGTTGCCGTACATGACCCCCACCTTTTCCCGCAGCTGGTTGATGAAAATCACAATACAGTTGGTTTTGGAGATGGAGCCCGCCAGCTTGCGCAGGGCCTGGCTCATCAGCCGGGCCAGCAGGCCCACGTGGGAGTCGCCCATGTCCCCCTCGATTTCCGCCCGGGGGGTCAGCGCGGCCACCGAGTCCACCACCACCACGTCGATGGCGCCGGAGCGCACCAGGGCCTCGCAGATCTCCAGACCCTGCTCGCCGGTGTCGGGCTGGGAGATGAGCATGGAATCAATGTCCACCCCTACGGCCCGGGCGTAGCTGGGATCCAGGGCGTGCTCGGCGTCGATAAAGGCCACCTCGCCCCCCCGCTTCTGGGCCTCGGCCAGGATGTGCAGGGCCAGGGTGGTCTTGCCGGAGGATTCCGGGCCGTAAATTTCAATGATGCGCCCCTTGGGGACGCCGCCAATGCCCAGCGCGATATCCAGGGACAGCGAGCCGGTGGGGATGGAGTCCACCACGATTCCGGTGTTCTCCCCCAGGCGCATGATGGAGCCCTTGCCATAGGCCCGCTCAATCTGGGCCATGGCGGTCTCCAGTGCTTTCTTCTTGTCCGACGCGGGGGACGCCGCCTCCACGGAGGGCTTTTTGGTTGCCATATCCGTATCTCTCCTTCGCCTTCGGCCCCCTGTCATCCCGGGACCGGTTCTTTCTGTTCAATAGGGTAATCTGTTTCCTGTCCCATAAACAGGACTGACGCAAATCAGGGATGAGGGAAGCCCCCCTTTCGGGCACATCACATGCCCGGCTCCTGACTTCCGGCGTTCCTTCTTATTGATTGACGGTTCCTTCCACGACCCGCCAGATCCCCTGGGTATCCATGGCGGTTTTGATCTCCTCATAGCCGTTCTGGGCCAGAATGTCCTCCACCGCCGGGGCCTGGCCTATGCCGACCTCGAAGATCAGCGTGCCGCCCAGGCGCAGAGCCGATTTCCAGCCGGCGGCGATGGCCCGGTAAAATTTCAGGCCGTCCTCCCCCCCGTCCAGGGCCATGTGGGGCTCGTAATCCCGCACGGATACCTCCAGCCCCGGGATGTCCCCTGTGGGGATATAGGGGGGATTGGAGACAATCACGTCAAAGTCCCACAGAGACGGGCTGGGGTGCTCCAGCACATCCACCGACAGGCAGGTCACCCGGGCGTTGAGCCCGTTGCGGCGCACGTTCTGCTTGCAGATGCGCAGCGCCCCCTCAGACAGCTCCCCCAGGACCACCCGGCAGGCCGGAACATGGGCGGCCACCGCCAGCCCCACGCAGCCGCTTCCGGCGCACAGGTCCAGCACTCTGGCCCCCTCCCCCGCCTCTTTGGCCTTGGCAATGCCCCGCTCAGCCAGCAGCTCGGTGTCTGCCCGGGGAATCAGCACGTCCTGGGAGATATTCAGGGGCAGGCCGTAAAACTCCCACTCCCCGATGATATAGGCCACCGGCTCGCCGGCCAGCCGGCGGCGGACCAGATCGTCCACCCGCTTTTCCAGCTCTGCGGACACATACAGCGGCATGTCCCGGTACAGCTGCTCCCGGCTCTTGTCGGCGGCGTAGCACACCAGCTCCCGGGCCTCCAGCTGGGCGGCCTCCACCCCGGCCTTTTTCAGGCGCGCCCGGGTATCCAAAAATAAGTTGTTATAGGTGGTAGCCACTTTGCTTCACCTTCCGTATGATTTCTCGTCCGGCACACGGCTGATTCGCCCCCATCCAGTGCCGCGCAGCTCTCTTGCCGTCCTGCGGCGCGCCGGGGCGTCCGTGTGCCTGTGCTCTGCCCTTCTTACCAGGCGTCCTCCCCCTGCCGCTCCGGCAGCACCAGCTCCAGGGCCTTGATGCCCACCTCAATCATGGAGTCGTCGGGCTCGAAGGTCGTGAAGTTCTGAAGCCACAGGCCGGGCGCCACCAGAATCCGGGTAATCGGCCCGTCATGCCGCCCAACCCAGCGGTTGAACTCATAGCTGACCCCCACGATGACGGGCAGCATCACCAGGTGGGCCAAAAAGCGCAGCAGCGGATTGCTGACGGGCCAGATGCTGAACACGATGGTGGACACGATAATGGAAATCGCGATGACCATAAACAGGAAGCTGGTGCCGCAGCGGGGATGATGCCGGGGCTGAATGCGCACGTTGGGCACGGTCAGGGGCAGGCCGGCCTCGTAACAGAAAATGGTCTTGTGCTCCGCCCCGTGATAGGAGAACACCCGCTTCATCTCCTTCATCCTGGAGCACAAAGCCAGATACCCCACAAAAATGATGATCTTCAAAATATTTTCCGCCAGGTTCCGGGCCAGCATGGAGTCACTCACCAGCGTGACCGCCGTCCCCAGCAGGGTGGGCAGAAGGAAAAAGAGTCCGATGGACATGCCAACCCCCAGCACCACCGCCAGGGTGGTGACCACGGAGGCCGCCTTTTCGCTGCCCAGATGCTCCTCCAGCCACAGATCCACCTTGGAGGGCTCCTCCTCCTGCTCCCCGTCCTCCGGGAAAAACTCCGCGGAAAACATCAGGGCCTTCACCCCGTTATACATGGAATCCGCAAAGTTGACCACGCCCCGGATGAGGGGCCAGCCCAAAACGGGGCAGCGATCCTTGATCAGCTTCAGCTCCTTCTCCTGAATCTCCAGCTCCCCGTCCGGCTTGCGGACCACCACGGCCTGCTTTTTGGGGCCGCGCATCATGATTCCCTCAATCAGGGCCTGTCCGCCGCACATGGTCTTGAAGCCCTTGGAGCAGGCCTGTCCGGCGCATGCCGCCCCGTCAGGTCTTTCTTTGTTCTGCATGGATATAGGTACTCCTTTTATCAAATCTGACCTCCCTCTATTGTATCAGAGGGAGGGAAAAATAGCAAGGGATATTCGAACTTATGTTTCAATCGGCAGCTGGATGGTCACCACACAGCCGCCCCCTTCGGCGTTGCCGATGTCCAGCTTGCCCTCGTGCCGGGTCACAATCTCCTCGCACACGGCCAGACCGATGCCGGAGCCGCGGGCTTTGGAGCTGCCCTTATAGAACTTCTTCTTGATGAAGGGCAGCTCCTCCTCCGGGATGCCCGGCCCATAATCCCGGATTTGGATGATGGCCTCCATCCCCTCCTGGCGGATGGAGACGTCGATTTTCCTGCCCGATCCGCCGTGCTTGGCCGCGTTGTCCAGCAGGTTGCAGAACACCTGGCGCAGGCGCTCCGGGTCCCCCGAGATGGGGATCATCTCCTCCGGACACTCGCTGTATGCCAGGGTGATGCCCTCCTTGCGAAAAAACTCCTTATAGGTATAGACCGCGTCCTCCAGCTCCGCCTTCAGATCCAGCGGCTCCACCGACAGGGTGAACCGCCCGTCCTCAATCCGGGAGAACTCCAGCAGCTCCTCCACCATGTTGGTCAGGCGTCTGGCCTCAGAGACGATGATGTCCATTCCCTTGCGCACGTCCTCCGGGTCCCGCAGTTCGCCGCTCTGGATGGTCTCAGCCCAGCCGGTGATAGCAGTGAGGGGGGTGCGCAGCTCGTGAGAGACAGAGGAGATAAATTCCGACTGGGTCTTCTCCGACTGCTTGATCTTCATGGACATATCATTGATGGTATCTGTCAGATCCCCAATCTCATCGTCAAACTTTTTTTCGATCTGTACCCCATAGCTCCCGTCCGCAATCAGGCGGGCGGTCTCGGTAATACTGGCCAGGGGCTCCACAATGGATCGGACAAAGTATAGGTTGGAGAAATAAACCATGGCAAAAATAGCCAGGCAGATTGTGATAATGACTGCCATAGCAAAGATAAACTGCCGGTCAATGGCGGCCAGGGAAGTCACATACCGGATCACGCCCACCGTGGTCCCCTGATAGGCCACCGGGCAGGAGGCCGCCGCGATGCGTTCGCCGGTGGCGGGGTCCTCCCCCATCCACACGGATACCTCCTGATTTTCCAGCGCGTCCTGAATATCCGGCGTTCCCGGCGTGGTGCCGGCGGCCAGCGCATTGCCCGAGTAGAGCACGGCGCCGGTCACATCCAAAAACTGCAGCTCCAGCTGACTTTTCTCGGCGTAGTTGTTCACCGCCTGCTGAGCGGCGGCGCGGTAGTCGCTGCGGGTGTAATTCCGGAAGCCGCTGGCCATGGAGGTGGCCTTCCGGCTCAAATCGTTCTCGGTGCTGGTATAATAATAGCTCCACAGGGCGGCTGCAAAGGAGCTCAGCGCCAGCAGCAAAATCAGGAACACCGCGCTGATGCTGTTGAGCAGCCAGCGTCTGCGGATGCCCCGTATTTTGACCTTGTCCTGCAGGTCGGTTTTTTTCGCCATGGGTCCACCTCCTTTCCGCGCCGCGGCTGCCCTCAGCCGCAGCGCCGGAACACCTTGGGGCTGTATCTTGGACGGAGCGCTCCGCCCCTGTCCTGGTTCCCGGCTTCCACTGTGCGCCGGGGATGCCGGGCCCTGTTCTCAGCTGCCCCACTGATAGCCGCAGCCCCACACCGTGTTGATGTACGTGGGCTTTTGGGCGTTTCATTCCCATTCAGCAGCCCGGAAGGCTGCTGAATGGGAGCCCTTTCTTTTTGCTCCTCGGCGGAAGTGAATTCCGCCTGCGGAAATTCTCGCCCCTCCGGGGCTGCGAATGTTCGGCTGCTGCCGCCCCGCTTCCGCGGGGGCCCCGGACAACACCCCCGGCGCCTTCTGTCCTCAGCTGCCCCACTTATAGCCGTAGCCCCACACCGTGTTGATGTACGTGGGCTTTTGGGCGTTGTCCTCGATCTTGATGCGCAGGCGGCGGATGTTGACGTCCACAATCTTCAGCTCGCCGAAGTAGTCCTTTCCCCACACGCTGTCCAAAATCTCCTCCCGGGACATGGCCTTTCCCGGGTTCTCCATAAACAGCTTTACGATGGCGTACTCCACCTGGGTCAGCTTCACCGGCTTTCCGTTTTTCTCCAGCGTCCGGTTCCGGGTATTCAGCAGGAAGGGCGGGTCGCTGATCTCGTCGCCGGACACCGCGTCCATATCGCCGCCCGCCCGGCGGAACAGGGCGTCCACCCGGGCGGTGAGTTCGGCGGGGGAAAAGGGCTTGGTCACATAGTCGTCCGCCCCTGTCATCAGCCCGGTGACCTTGTCCATCTCCTGGGCCCGGGCGGTGAGCATGATAATTCCAATTTTATTGTCCATGGCCCGGATGCGGCGGCACACTTCAAAGCCGTCGATCCCCGGCAGCATAATATCCAGCAGGGCCACCTTCACATCCGGGTTGGCCTTCAGCGCCTCCAGAGCCTCCTCACCGGTGGCCGCCTCGATGGTCTGATAGCCCGCCCGCTTGAGATTGATAACCACAAAGCTGCGGATGTTCTCCTCATCCTCCAGCACCAGAATCTTTTTCAACGACACGTTCCTCCTTCTGCCCCGGCCTCAGCTGTACCAGCTTGGGCTGATGGTCACAAACCGGTCCAGCAAATCGGCCTGATCCAGGCCGCAGTCCCACTGGCTGTCATAAAATTTTGCGGCGTAGATGACCGACTCCTCCTCCTGAAGGATAAACCGGCCCGTCTGGGCGGCGTTGGTGCTCCTCCGGCTGCCCGTCAGGCGGTAAATGCTCAAAAAGGGCTCCGGCTCCTGGCCTTCCCCGCGCCAGTGGGAGAAAATCACCTCGCGCTGGCCGCTGACCTGATCGTTGCGGGAGATGGTAATCTGATCCCGCCAGCTCTCCGGAATCTTCAGATACCAGGAATCGGACACATTGTGGTACGTCGTCATCACATAGCTGCGCTCCCCGGACTCGTTGTACTGGAACCACTCAATCAGCCAGAAATTGGAGGAGGAGGACTCCTCCTGAGAGGGCAGCGCCCTGGGCGAGGGCAGCTCCAATACGTTGTCCCCGTTAATATCCGAGGGGCTTACATCAATATAGGCCTGGAGAATCTCCACGCTGATGCCGTCCCGGAGCGCCAGATTGACCAGCCGCCCATCCTGATAGGCCAGCACATCAATCACCCGGCTGCCGTCCACCAGCGTGCTGGTCACGTACAGCGCCGGGGGATACAGCTCGCCGCTGAGGTAGTTGGCCCGGATCTGGTTGAGGGTGGAGATGCCCGAGGAGAGCTCCACCCAGGCGGTGCGCCGGAAGGCGCTGTCCTCCCAGCCGTATACCTCGATCTGACTGCCCATCCCGCCCGAGTCCACCCGGGCCACAGCAATCTCCATGCTGGTATCCTGATCAATATCCACCAGACGGTAGCCGCTGGAGGTCCCGCTGCTGTCCGTGACCGCGCTGCAGCTCACCAGCAGCAGCTCAGTGGCCAGCCGCTGGGCGCGCGCCTCCTCATCCAGCACCACAGAAAGGCTGTCGTTCTCCCCCTCAAGGGGGGAAAGCTCGTCCAGCGTATAAACGCCAAGCTGATACACGCCGTTGCTCAGCTGCCAGTTGACCACCAGCTCTTTTTTCCCGGATCCGTTCAGCTCCACATAGTCCACCGAGTAGATGGAGCTCCCGTCCCCCTCCACCAGGCCGGTCAGCCGGTAATCCTCCCCCAGCTGGCTGAAAATGCAGATTTTCAAAGAGCGCTCCACGCCGGGGACCCGCAGAAAGGTGACCGCGCTCTCCCGCGCCCCGTCTCCGTCCAGGTCCTGCAGCTGCACTGTGGCCGTGTTGTCTCCGGATACGATCACCGCCGACTCCGGGCTTATACCGTATTCCGTCTCCAGCCCCCGCTGCACCTCTGCAATCACGTCGTTGAGCTGTTCATACCCGGCGGAAACCTTGGGCAGGGCGTAGAGGTCATCGGGCGGGCGGAACAGGCACCCGGACAGCAGCAGGCACATGGCCAGCGTCAGCGCCAGCAGCCCCTTCTTGTTCATTCCCCTCCGCTCCTTTCCGGTTTTCCGGCCTTTGCCGGGCATCCCATAGAAATCCTGTCTATCATCATAACACAAACCGCAAAAAAAGCCTACCGTTTTTTCAAAAAAGTTGTCCTGCTCAAGCAGGGCGGCTTATTGGGGGCGCAGCACCAGGACAGCCGCGGACCGGGCCCCTAGTTCCAGCCCCCGTCCGTCAAAGGGGGTGTCCGGCGCAAAGGGCTCCGGACAGGCCGTGTGCAGCACCAGATGCCAGGCCCATCCCGCCGGGGGACAGGGCAGCTCCTGCCGGTGGGCCTCCCAGTGGGCGTTGACCGCCAGAAACACCGCGTCATCCTGTCCGCTCTCCAGCCGCCCGGCAAACATCACGCCGATCAGCCGGGTCTCTCCGTCCATCTGGCCGTTCCAGGCCAGTCCGCTGTGCACCGACTCCTCCGGCCAGCCCCAGCTCACCGGCGCCGTGCGCCCCCGCACCACCGGATGGGCTTTCCGAAAGGCGATCATCCGGCGGACAAACGCCCACAGGCCGCTGTGTGTCTCCAGCCGGGACCAGTCCAGCCAGGAGATCTCGTTGTCCTGGCAATAGGCGTTGTTGTTGCCCTGCTGGGTATTGGCAAACTCATCCCCGGAGAGGAACATGGCCGCCCCCCGGCTGCACAGCAGCACGGCAAAGGCATTTTTCATCATCCGCTCCCGCAGCTGCAGCACCGCCGGGTCGCTCGTCTCCCCCTCGGCGCCGCAGTTCCAGCTGTTGTTGTCGCTGGCGCCGTCGGTGTTGCCCCAGCCGTTGGCCTGGTTGTGCTTCTCGTTATAGGCGTACAGGTCATGCAGGGGGAAGCCGTCGTGGCAGGTGAGGAAGTTCACCGAGGCGTTCGCCCTGCGGTCGGGCGGATACAGGTCGGGGGAGCCGCAGATGCGCCGGACCGCGGCCTGGGCCAGCCCGGCGTCCCCCTTCAGAAAGCGGCGCAGGTCGTCCCGGTACTTTCCATTCCACTCCGCCCACCGGTTCCAGGCGGGGAAGGAGCCAACCTGATACAGCCCGCCGGCGTCCCATGCCTCGGCAATCAGCTTCACCCGCCCCAGAATGGGGTCAAAGGCCAGGCTCTCCAGCAGCGGCGGCTCGGAGAGGGGGCTGCCGTCCTCGTCCCGCCCCAGTATGGAGGCCAGGTCAAACCGAAAGCCGTCCACCCGGTACTCCGCCGCCCAGTAGCGCAGGCAGTCCAGAATGAACTGGCGCACCACCGGGTGGTTGCAGTTGAGGGTATTCCCCACTCCGGAAAAGTTGTAGTAATACCCGTCCGGGGTGAGCATATAGTAGATGTTGTTGTCCAGCCCCTTGAAGGAGAAAAAGGGCCCGTGCTCGTTTCCCTCCGCCGTGTGGTTGAGCACCACGTCCAGGATGACCTCGATGCCGTTTTCCTGAAGCGCCCGGATCAGGCCCTTCAGCTCGGTGCCCTCCCGGTTGTACTCCACCGCGGCGGTGTAGCTGGTGTTGGGGGCAAAAAAGCACACCGTATTATAGCCCCAGTAGTTCACCAGCTGCCGCCCGTCCACCGTCCGCTCGTCGGCCATCTCGTCAAACTCAAAAATGGGCATCAGCTCCACCGCATTGACGCCCAGCTCCTTCAGATAGGGAATTTTTTCCCGCAGGCCGGCGAAGGTCCCGGGGCAGCGCACCCCGGAGGAGGGGTGGCGGGTGAAGCCCCGCACATGGACCTCGTAGATCACCAGATCCTGAAGCGGCCGCTTCGGGCCCAGAAAATCCCCCCAGTCAAAATTCTCCCTCACCACCCGGGCGCGATAGCTCTGCCCCGGGCTCTGGCGGCACCCCCACACGCTCTGTCCGGTCACAGCCCGGGCATAGGGATCCAGCAGATATCGGGTCCGGTCAAACCGCAGGCCCCGCTTGGGGTCATAGGGGCCGTCCATGCGGTAGGCGTATTCAAACTCCTCCACATCCAGGCCGAACACAATCATGGAAAAGGTGTGGCCGATGCGGAAGCTCTCCGGGAAGGGCAAAACCGCATAGGGCTCCTCCTCCCCCCGGCGGAACAGACACAGCTCACAGCTTCTGGCGTAAAAGGAATAGATGGTAAAGCTGACGCCTCCCGGCACCACATTCGCCCCGTTCAGCCGGTACAGCCCCGGGCGGACGGCATAGCCGGCGATGGTGCTGGTGGCGGGCAGGCGCATTTCGCTGCGCTCCCCCGGCGCGGCGGCAGTCCAGTTGTCCATATCTGTGCTCCTTTCTCCGCACCCTCCGTTCTGCGGTGCGGCAGACTTTATTATACCAAGATTCTCCCGCCCCGTACATCCCCAGCCCCGGCGGGCCTTCTAAAATTCAGGCAAAAAGACGACAAAAAAAGCGTGACATCAGGCAAAAAGCTGTTATAATGGAAGCAGAGCGGTTTCCGCATCCTGTGTCCTGCCGGACGCCACTATTTTGAGCGTAAAAGGAGTCAAAAACGCCTATGCCCATTCCAAAGAACCGCGTCAACCAAGCTTCTTACCTCGATTGTGTCAAGGATCTGCTGTCCACCCGCCAGGTGGCCTCCATGCGGCAGTGGCGGCACCACTTTTCCGTCACCACCTATGACCACTCTCTGTTTGTATCCTATGTCGCCTTCCGGCTGGCCCGCCGCTGGGGCTGCGATTACCGGATGGCCGCCCGCATGGGCCTGCTCCACGATCTGTATCTGTATGACAGCCATGACCGCTCCGCCCACCCGGGCAATCAGTGCTTCGACCACCCGGTGGCCGCGCTGGAAAACGCCCGCGCTCTGCTGGAGCTCAGCGACAAGGAGGCCAACATCATCGTCTCCCACATGTGGCCCCTGGCCAAGACCATGCCCCGCTCCAGAGAGGCCCTTATTGTCAACCTGGCCGACAAGTTCTGCGCCACGCTGGAGGTCTCTTACCTGTCCCGGATCAAGCGCATCCAGCGGTGGATCCCCGACACCGAGGCCTACCTGTCCGCCTCCGCGGCGGCCTGAATGCTCTGCTGCAAAAGCGGCGTACCGCTCGACAAGGCGGTACGCCGCTTTTTTGACGCAGGCTGTACGGCGGATGGGCCCGATTCCATGCAGGATTGCCCTCCCTCCCGCCATACAAATTATCATTTTGACGTCCATGCTCCCCAAAAAAGTACAGAGCAGCCCGCCCGTGTTCGCCCCTTTGGGGCACGCACGCGGCGGGCTGCAATTTTATAAAAGCGTCCGCAGCATGCGGGCACTTTTATGGAAGGGCGGTCCCGGTTCCCGGCCCGGCCTGCAGGCTTTTATAAAAGTCCAGGGTACGGAACCCGCGCTCCAGCTGGGTGTGGAGATAGGCCTCCGCCACATCGGCCAACTGCTCCAGCGTCTTCCCCCCCACGTTCAGGGACAGCAGGCGCTTGGCCTCCCCATAACAGATGTGGCGCATCGCCGCCAGGGTCTGGAGAGAAAGGGGCATGGAGATCCCCTCTCCCACCTGCTCCCGGCACCGGGCGCAGTGCAGCACCCCCTCCTTCAGATGGAACTGGGGCCCCTCCGGGGGGTTGACGCCGCAGACGGCGCAGGCATCCAGCAGCGGCTCATAGCCAGCCAGGCACATACTGCGCAGCTCAAAGGCCGCCTTAACCAGCGCCAGGGGCTTGTTCATCCGGTCCAGCGCATGCAGGCAGTTTAAAATCAGGGACAGCAGCTCCGGGCAGGGCTCCCCCTCCACCGCCAGCAGCTCCGTCACCTCGGCGAAGTAGCAGGCCAGGGAGAGCTTGTCCAGATCGTCCCGCACCCCCTGAAACAGCCGCTCGGCCGAGGCCTCCTTCACCGTCCAGCGGCCATTGTAGTCATAGATCACCAGCTCTGACCAGCACAGCAGCTGGCACCCGGCGGCAATGGGGCTGCCCTTCCTGCGGCAGCCCCGGGCCGACGCCGTAAGCTTCCCCTGGTCCTGGGTCAGCAGGGTCAAAATTTTGTCCGACTCCTTGTAGTTGACGTCCCGCAGCACAAGGGCCTTTGTGGTCATATGCATCCTGATTCTCCTATGTAGCGGGGCCGCGCCCCCGCTTTATACCTGCCGGGGCGCGGCCTCTTCCGGTGCAAAGGCCGTTTGGGCCTGATCCGCAGCGGCCCGGCCCGCCTGCTCCCCCCGGATGGCCAGATAGGCCTGGGGAAGCCCCGTCTGAAAAAACAGCCGCCAAAGTCCGCCGTCGTCCATAGCCGCCCCTCCTGTGGATTTGATAATCTTAGGATGGCGGCTCTAGGGCAAAGCATAAGCGGGAATTTTTAGGGTGCATCGGAAGCCAGCCGGCGCGATCTCCCGTCTCCGGCGGCGGAGCTTACTCCTGCCGGTAGCCGAAGTTCTGAATGGCGGCGGGGTTATCTCTCCAGTTTTCCTTTACCTTGACCCAGGTCTGAAGATAAATTTTTGCCCCCATGAAGCGCTCCATGTCCTCCCGGGCCAGGGAGGACACCTTTTTGAGCATTGCGCCTCCCTTGCCGATGATAATGCCCTTGTGGCTGTTCTTTTCACAGTAGATGGTGGCCTCCACCTCGACCACTCCGTCGTCCCGCTCGGCAAAGCGGGTGATCTCCACCGCCGTGCCGTGGGGGATTTCCTTCTCCAGACACAACAGCAGCTTTTCTCTTAAAATTTCCGCCATCATCTGCCGCTCCGGCTGGTCCGAGGTCATATCCTCAGGGAACAGCTGGGGCCCCTCCGGGAGAAAGCCCTCCAGCACCCCCAGCAGCTCCTCCACCCCCTCGCCGGTTCTGGCCGAGACGGGTAGCACGGCGGCAAAGTCCATGGCCTGGCTGTAGGTCTGGATGACCTCCAGCAGCTTCTCCTTGTGCTCCAGGGTATCCACCTTGTTGATGACCAGCACTGCGGGACAGGCGAGCGTCTTCATCCGGGCGATGAGCTGCGCCTCCGGCTCCCCGATGTGGGGGATGGGCTCCACCAGCAGCACCACTGCGTCCACGTCGGCCACACTCTCCTTCACCACGCCCACCATATAGTCCCCCAGGCGGGTGCGGGCCTTGTGCAGCCCCGGGGTGTCCACAAAAACAAACTGGCACTCCCCCCGGGTCAGGATGCCGCAGATGCGGTTCCGGGTGGTCTGGGGCTTGTTGGTGACGATGGCCACCTTCTCCCCCACCAGGGCGTTGGTCAAAGTGGACTTGCCCACATTGGGCCGGCCGCACAGGGTGATGATGCCGCATTTTTTAACAGTTGACATAATAATCGATCCTCAACTTTCTCAGCAGGGGTTGAGCAGTTTCCCCGGCTTATTTCCTGAATCTTTTCCAAAAACACCAGAACAGGGCCAGTGCGCCCCCGGCAGCCGCCGCGCAGCACAGAATATCGGCCGCGGTCAGCTTCTCCTCCCGGGCTTCTCCGGCAGCGGGGAAGCCCTCCTGTTTCAGACTCCTCAACACAGATATTCCTCCTCAACGCCGTCCGGCAGACGCAGCTTCCTCCGGTACTGCCGCACCATATAGTGTTTCCTGTTTCGCTCCAGCGGCTTCGTTCAGATATCTCCCCGGGTGATCCCCAGCTTTCCCAGGATGGCCTCCTCCCGGGCGCGCATCTGCCGCTTCATGGGTCCCTCGTCCAGATGGTCATAGCCCAGCAGGTGGAGCGCCGAGTGGACGGCCAGATAGCACAGCTCCCGGTCCAGCGAGTGGCCGTACTCCTCCGCCTGGGCCGCCGCCCGCTCCAGAGAGATGCACATGTCCCCCAGGGGGCACCGCCCCGTCTCCGGGTCCAGAAACGCCTCCCCCTCCGGCGGGACGCCGGGCTCCAGCTCGAACATGGGGAAGGAGAGCACATCGGTGGGCCGATCCACTCCCCGCGTCTCCCGGTTGACGGCGTGGATCCCCTCGTCATCGGTGAGCAGAACATTGATTTCACAGGGGACTTCCACCCCCTCCGCCTCCAGCGCGGCGGTAATTACGGCCTCCAGCCGCTCCGCCGTCCCCGCCGGAACCTCCACGTCCGCATCAAACAAAAGCTCGTGCTTCATTTCTCCTGCGCCTCCCCCGCGCCGCCTGTCGGGCAGACGCGGCTTTTTGTGTTTTTCGCCCGTCTATTATACTAGACATTTTCCCCTTTGAACAGCGCGGCATGGAATTTTCTTTGCCTCGGGACGTAAAAAGCCCCCGCCCAGCTGAGGGCGGAGGCCTGTCAGAGATACTGCTCCCCTGCCTTATTGCTCCAGGAAGCGTTCAATGGCGCTGCAGGTCTCCTGATAGGACCGGGCAATGGCGGGCATCATGGCCGCCGCCTGGTCCCAGGTCTCCTGCCGGCGCAGCAGCTCCACCTGTTCCTTCACCAGATCTCCCAGGCGGTTCAGGGACAGGTTGCCGCACACCCCTTTCAGGGTGTGGGCCGCCCGGAAGGCCCGCTCCAGCTCCTGGCCCTCAATGGCGGACACCAGCTCCTCATAGCTCTTGTCCTGAAGGAACTTCTTCAAAAAGCGCTCCAGCAGGGCCTCGCTCCCCATCAGGCGCTCCAGCGCCTCGTCCGCCTGGATGCCGGCCGCAGTCAGAATCTCTTTTTTCCCGTTGGTCATACCTTTCGTCCTTTCTCATAGAGCAAACGGATTTTGGGCTCCACACTCATGAAACGATCCAGCAGCGCGGGGTTAAAGGTCCCGCATTGGCCGCCGGCTATCATATTCAGGGCCTCCTCCACGGCGAAGGCCGGCTTGTACACCCGCTTGCTGATCAGTGCGTCGTAGACATCGGCAATGGACACGATCTGCGCCCAGATGGAGTTCTCCTCCCCCTTCAGCCCGTCGGGATAGCCCCGGCCGTCCCAGCGCTCATGGTGGTGCCGGGCGATGTCATAGGCATACTCAAAGATGGCGTGCTCCTTCATCTGCGGAATCTTCTCCAGCAGCAGCCCCCCCTGCACGGTGTGGGTCTTCATAATTTCAAACTCATCCGCAGTCAGACGGCCCGGCTTATTCAAAATGGCATCCGGAATGGCAATCTTGCCCACGTCGTGCATGATGGCGGCCAGGGCGATATGGGAGATGGTCTCCTTGCTCAGCCCCGCGCCCAAATCCGTGTGCAGCAGCATGTATTCCGTGATGTCGTGGATGCGCCGGACGTGCTCCCCAGACTCCCCGCTGCGGAATTCGATGGCGGTGGAGAGGGCCTCGATCATCCCCTGGTTGAGCTTGATAATCTCCTGGGCCTGGCGGAGAATTTCAGACTGCTGATCCTCCACCTGATTGCTCAGCCGCTTTCTGGCCCGGAACAGCTCAATCACCGAGTTGATTCGACGCTCCACAATATACGGCACCACGGGCTTGGAGATGACGTCCATCACCCCCAGGGAATAGGCCTTTTTCACCGTGCTGTTTGCCGACTCCGCCGTAATCAGAAAGACGGGAATTTTCCGCGTCCAGCCCAGCTGGTTCAGCTTTTCCAGCACCTCAATCCCGTCCATGACCGGCATGATCACGTCCAGCAGTACGGCGCTGATCTCCTCCCCGTGGTCCAGAAGCAGGTCCATGGCCTCCTTGCCGTTTTCCGCCTCCTCAATGCGGTAGGAATCGGAAAAAATTGCATTCAAAAGCGCCCGGTTGATTTCGTTGTCATCCACCACCAAAATCGTCTCGGTCACACCCGGAAACTGCCTGCCGTAGTCCATGTCTCTCCCGCCTTCTTCTCTTTCCCGCGGTCCGCGCCCGTGGCGCAGGCTGCTTTCCGCCTTCAGCCGCCAAAAAACCGCGCTTTTCGCCCTTCAGTATAGCATAAATTGCTCCGACGTGCAACTTTCACCGCAGGCGCCCCGCGGCTCAGTCCGTCCGCTGCGTCAGCTTCTGCTTTAAAAGCTCCTTGAGCTGTTCAAAGTCAATGGGCTTTGAAATATGTCCGTCCATTCCCGCCTGGGTGGTCCTGGCCACATCCTCGGCAAAGGCGTTTGCTGTGACGGCGATGATGGGGACCGTCCGCGCGTCCTTCCGGTCCATGGCCCGGATGGCCCGGCAGGCCTCGCAGCCGTCCATCTCGGGCATCTGCATATCCATCAGAATGACGTCGATGCTGCCCTCCTCCAGGGAGGAAAACAGCTCCACCGCCTCCCGCCCGTTCCAGGCGGGCAGCACCTCTGCCCCCAGCATAGACAGGCATTCGCTGGTGATCTCCATGTTGATCTCGTTGTCCTCTGCCACCAGAATCCGCCGCCCCGTCAGGTCAAAGTCTTCATCTGGCTGCGGCTCCCCATGGGAAAGCGCCCCCTCCTCCGCCAGCTGCAACGGCAGGGTAACAGTGAACACGCTGCCCTCCCCCAGTTTGCTCTGCACGGTGATTTCTCCGCTCATCTGCTGCACCAGGCTCTTGACAATGGGCATGCCCAGCCCTGTCCCCGTCACCTTGGTGGGGGAAAACAGGGTCTCCCGGGCAAAGGGCTCGAATATTTTCTCCAAAAATTCCTCCGACATGCCGATGCCGGTGTCGCTGACCACAATCTGATACCGGCACAGCTTCCCCTGCCGCGAGGTCAGCTTCAGCTCCACCGTAATCCGCGCCCCCTCCAGGCTGTACTTCAGGGCGTTGGAAATCAGGTTATTCAGGATCTGATTCATCCGGAAGGTATCACAGTAGACCGCCTGGCGCTCCACATCGGCCTTCACGGCCAGCGTCTTTTTCTCCTGCGCCGCCTGCTCCCGGAACAGGGCCGCGCAGTCCTCCACGCAGCGTCTCAGGTCCATGGGGGCGTAATTCAGCGTTCCGCCTTCTCCGTGCTCAATTCTGGACATGTCCAGCACATCGTTGACCAGGGTGAGGAGCTGCCGCCCGGCCTGTTCAATCTTGGCCAGGTATTCGTCCACCTTCTCCTCGTTCCCCCGGTTCTTTCGGGCCAGGTCCGCCAGACCGATCACCGCATTCAGCGGGGTGCGCATGTCGTGGGAGACGCTGCTGAAAAAGGTGTTCTTTTTCTTGGCCGTCTGCTTGGCGGTGTTGAGGGCGTTCTCCAGCAGCAGGTGCTGCTGGAGCTGCTTGCGCTTCTCCACATCAATTTCCCGGAAGCACATGATGACCTCGTTGAGGCCCAGGGCCTTGTTGTAAATAATTTTGATGCTGACCCACTTATAGGTGTCGCCGAATTTTCTCTGGTAGTCCCCCCCATACTCATAGATCTGATGGGCCACCAGCCTGCGGATGTTTTCCATGGAAAAGCTGTGCTCGAACTCCTGATAGGTCTGCTCCTCCACATACCCCCGCAGCACGTCCAGCAGATGGCGGTAGGTCCCGCTCCGGCCCAGCTGCTCCCGCACGTCCCGGGAGGATTTGATGGTCTCGTAAGTCCCGGTCTCGTAGTTGATCCGGTAAATGGCATAGAAGGTATCCCCCAGAATCTGCAGCGTATCCGCCGTGTGCCGCATTTTCTGTTCCCCAAAATAGCTGCGCAGCAGTGCCGCCGCCACCGTAATCATCAGTGCCAGACAGATCACCGCCAGCGTCACAATGACGCCGTCCAGGTCGCTTTGCAGGATGTTCTGAATGGGGATGGTAATCACCGACAGCCAGCCGTTGTCCATCTCGTCGTAATATACGCCCCGCTGCTTTCCATCCAGGTCCAGAATGGTGGCCTCGTGGCTGTCCAGGCTCCCGTCCTGAATCCCGGAGAGCAGCGTCTGGATATAGGCGCCTGCCTTCTCCTGCGATACGTCCAACTGCCCTGTGGTATAAATCAGTTCGCCGTTTCCGTCAAAGAGGAAATAGGTACTCCCCTCCGGCATACTGGCCTTGTTCTTATGGGTATGGAAATTCTCCAGCAGAATGTCAAAGGCCAGCACATCTCCCGGCCGCTCCAGCTCCTGGGCCATGGTAATCAGCTGCTTCCCGGTGATCACGTCGGCGTAGGCGTCGGTAAAGATAATGTCTCCCCCGGCCTCCAGGGCCTTCTGGTACCACTGGGTCTGCGCGTAATCATAGGCGCCGTCTCCCGACCAGGGATCGGCGGCTATGATCTCCCCGTCCATCACGGCATAGGGGTCTATGATGGCCGCCCCCAGCGCCGTGGACAGGTGGCTGGAATACTCCGCCAGCCACTGCTGCACCTCCTCCACCGACGCGTTCTGGTGAATCCGCTCATCCATGTATATGGAGCCCAGGCGCATAAACAGCCTGTACATGGAGGCCCGGTTTTCCTCTTCGGTGGCATAGCTCTCCGCCAGGTAGGTTCCCATCTCGTCTGCGTTGCGCAGCAGCTTGTCCCGGACCAGAAAAATCCCCCAGGCTATCAGCAGCGTAAATGCGGCCAGAAGGGCCAGGTTCATTTTCATGGAAAAATCCAGTTTGCCTCTGCGGGATGTTCGCGGCCGATTTCCAATTTCTTGTTTCAAAGCTGTTTCCCTCTTTAACGTTCATTCAATCAGAGCGGCTTTTATTTTATCAAAATGCCATTTTAATTGCAATTCCCAACTCCCGCTTTCTGGGAGGAACCAGGCGCCTGCACAGTATAGCAAGCCGCGCGGAGGGGCAAGCCTCTCCGCGCGGAACGTCTCTTGTGCGGTTGTCACATGGCCAAAAGCTGAATCCGCTCGTCCTGTGCCGCGGCCTTCAGCTGGGAAATGGGGCGCTGCCAGCCCTCGATCATGCGTACGGCGATGGCATCCTCCAGCTCCTTCTGAATCAGGCGGCGCAGGTTCCGGGCGCCATAGGCGGCGGAATAGGACTTTTTCACCAGATAGTCCAGCAGGGACTCCTCCCAGGTGAATTCAATCCCCTTCTCCGACAGGGAAGCGGCCAGCTCCTTGAGCATCAGCACCGCAATGCCCTTGAAGTTCTCCTCCGTGAGCTGGTTGAAGTAGACAATTTCGTCCACCCGGTTGATAAACTCGGGCCGCAGGAAGTCGTTGAGGGCCTTCAGGGCCCGGTCCCTCCCCTGCTCGTTGGCCGTGCGGCCAAAGCCCACGCTGCCCACCTTGGTGTTGCTGCCGGCATTGGTGGTCATGACGATGACGGTGTTCTCAAAGTTCACCGTCCGGCCGTGGGCGTCGGTGATGCGGCCGTCATCCAGAATCTGCAGCAGGATGTTGAGCACATCGGGGTGGGCCTTCTCAATCTCGTCAAAGAGGATGACGGAATAGGGCTTGCGGCGCACCTTCTCGGTGAGCTGGCCCGCCTCGTCATAGCCCACATAGCCCGGGGGAGAGCCGATGATCCGGGACACGGCGAATTTCTCCATAAACTCGGACATATCCAGGCGGATCAGGGATTCGGGGGTGTCGAACAGGTCGGCGGCCAGCTGTTTGACCAGCTCGGTCTTGCCCACGCCGGTGGAACCCACAAAGATGAAGGAAACCGGCTTGTGCTTGGGGCTGATGCCCACCCGGCCGCGCCGGATGGCGGCGGCCACCGCCTTGACCGCCTCGTCCTGGCCGATGATGTGAGATTTCAGGCGGTCCTCCAACTTGGCCAGGCGCTGGTACTCCTGCTCCTGGATGCGGCTGGCGGGAATGTTGGTCCACAGCTCGATGACGTTGGCCAGATTTTCCTCCGTCAGGGCGGGGTGGGCGCTCCCCTCCAGACCCTGCCGCTCGTCCTGCAGGCGCAGCTCGGTGCTCTTGATGGCGGCCAGGCGCTGATAGGACTCCTCGGTGGCGGCGGCCATCATCACCTCCCGCTCCTTGTTCAGGTCGGCCAGCTCCTTGTCAATCTCGCTGATGCGGGCCAGCGACTTGTTATGCAGGTTCACATTGGAGCAGGCCTCGTCGATGAGGTCAATGGCCTTGTCCGGGAGATAGCGGTCGGTGATGTACCGCTCGCTCATGGTGACGGCCAGACGGCACATCTGGGGGGAGACAGTGACCTGGTGATAGGCCTCGTAATAAGGGGCGATGCCCTCGATAATCTTCACGCTGTCCTCAATGGAGGGCTCCTCCACGATGACGGGCTGGAAGCGCCGCTCCAGAGCCGTATCCTTTTCGATGTGCTTGCGGTACTCGTTGAGGGTGGTGGCGCCGATGACCTGCAGCTCCCCCCGGCTCAGGGCGGGCTTGAGGATATTGGCCGCGTTCATAGAGCCCTCGGCGTCGCCGGCGCCCACGATGTTGTGCACCTCGTCGATGACCAGGATAATGTTGCCCAGCTTCTTGATCTCCTCAATCAGCCCCTTCATGCGGCTTTCAAACTGGCCGCGGAACTGGGTGCCCGCCACCAGGGCGGTGAGATCCAGGAGATAGACCTCCTTGTCCAGCAGCTTATAGGGCACGTCGCCCGCGGCAATGCGCTGGGCCAGCCCCTCGGCAATGGCGGTTTTGCCCACGCCGGGCTCGCCGATGAGGCAGGGGTTGTTCTTCTGCCGGCGGTTCAGAATCTGCACCACCCGCTCCAGCTCCCGCTCCCGGCCGATCAGCTTATCCAGCTTGCCCTCCTGGGCCCGCTGGGTCAGGGAGATGCAGTAGCTGTCCAGAAACTTCCGCTTGGGCTGCTTCTGGCCCCCGTTCTTTTCCGTGCGGGGGGACGTCCCCTCCGGCGCGGGCTGCTGGGGTGCGGGGGTGTTCCCACCGCCGAAGAGCTGATTGAGGAAGGGAAAGGTGGCGGTGCGGCCGTCGTCCTCCTCGCCGTCCTCGTCCTTGGGCTGGTTCATCAGCCCCTCCATCCCCTCGGCTCCGCCGAAGGCGGACATCATCTCGTTGGTCAGGCTGTCCAGATCCTCGTCCGTGATGCCCATTTTCTTCATCATGTCATCGATGGGCTTGATCCCCAGCTCCTTGGCGCACTTCAGGCACAGGCCCTCGTTCTTTGTGGTTCCGCCCTCCAGCTTGGTAATAAAGATAACAGCCACGTTTTTTCCGCAGCGGCTGCACAGTGTTGGTTGCATGCTTCCAGGCTCCTTTCAGGAGAAAACTTCAATTTAGCGTCTATTCTACACCGCAAATATGAACATGTCATGAACGTTTGTTTGAGAAATTCAGACAATCAGGGACAGGGGGCTGGTGGTGCAGAAAAAGCGGAGCAGCACGGTCCCCTGCACCGCCTCCGGCGGCAGGAAGTCCCCCAGCAGCCAGGCCGCCACAAACAGCAGCAGTCCGCCCTTCAGCAGGCCCACGCCCGCCCCGGCCCAGCTGTTCAGCGTGCTGAGCACCGGCAGGCGGAAGGCCAGATCCAGCGCCCGGCTGAGCAGGGTCCACAGCAGCAGGATCACCACAAAGGCCGCCAGGAAAATCACCATCCGCGCAATCTGAAGCGCCACATACTCGGCAATGGCCCGGGCCGCACCGGCGGTCACCTCCGCCACGCCGGAGTCCACGGCCTCCTGGAAGGCCTGGGCAAAGCCCCGGTACAGCGCAGAGTCCTGCAGGGCGGAGACGACCTCTTCCAGGGGCAGGTCATCCAAAAAGCCCTCCGCCTGGGAGCTTTCCTCCGACACAGCAGTCTGATAGTAGCTGCTGACGGTATCCTGAATCCCCTGCTCCATCGCCGGCCGGATGGCCCCGGCCGCCGCCGGCGCCAGCAGGTCGGAGGCAACGGCGGCGCCGATCAGGGCCACGAACACCGCCAGAAAGCCGCACAGGGTCAGGACAAAGCCCCGCTTATAGCCCTGCACCACCGCCAGAATCAGCAGCGCGGCAATTACCACATCAAACAGCACATATTCCATGTTCATGGTTGGTCTCCTCCATCCTATGGGTCATTCAAATTCAGCAGCTCAGCCGGGAATATACATCCACGCCTGCTGCTCGTCTGCCAGCAGCACCGATCCGTCCGAGGACAAAGCGGCATAGCGCGCCCCCTGGGTGGCGTCCAGGCGGGCGTATTCCTCCAGGCCGCCGGCGGTATAGATGGTCAGCGTACTGCCGGTGAGCAGGGCGCAGTAGCTGCCGGCGCTGTCAAAATCCAGCACCTGTCCGCTGAGCTCCAGCGTGGCCTGAACCGTCCCGTCCGGCCCGATCACCAGGGCCTGCTCGGCGCTGCCCGCCCGGTAGCGCCCCAGCAGCACAAAGGCGAAGCCGTCGCCCCCCAGGCTGCACCCCTTCAGGTACATGCGCCCAAAGGAGTAGCGCTGCACTGCGGCGCCGTCCTGGGACACGGCCATCACCTGGTTCTCCCCCAGCACCCACAAAAGCCCGTCCTCATAGTCCAGATCCAGGGCCAGCACGTTTCCCAGGTCCGCCTGGGCGCTGGGCTCCTTCTCGTCCACGGGGTAAAACAGCACCTGGCTGCGGAAGCTGCCCCCCTCCTGGCCGATGGTCACCACCGCCACCGTCCCGCAGTCGGGGGACAGGGCCGCATCCACCACAAAGGTGGAGGACAGGCTGATCTGGATCACCGGTTCCCCCGCCCGGTCGTACACTGTCACCGCGCCCTTATAGCCGCTCTGCTGGGCGGTCACCGCCAGCCAGCCGCTGCTGTTCACCCGGGCGGAGATCAGCTGCCCCTCCTCCAGAGAGAGGTCCAGGGTCTCCTGGGCATCCCGGAAGACAAACAGGGCCTGCCCGCCGGCATCATAGGCCGCGCCCACCCCGCCGCTGACGGACAGAACGGGGTTTTCCAGGGAGCGCACCTCCTCGGCATACTGATCGCCGGAGAAGGAGTAGTAGTGCGCCCCGGCGGTGGAGGCGGTCAGCACGCCGTCGGTCAGATAGGCGACGGACAGCTTGTCGCCCCCCGCGTGGGTAAAGGGGGCCGCCTGCCCGGTCTCGCTGGTCTCCAGCGAGCGGTAGGCCAGCCAGCGCTTGACCGCGTCCAGGTTGAAGCGGTCCCGGTACACCACCAGCAGCAGCGCCCCCACCACCAGGGCCGCCGTGATCAGCAGCACCAGCAGCCGGATCAGAATATTCGGTTTTTTCGCCTTTTTGGCGGAGCTGTCTTGCTTCATCATACAATGCCTTTACTTCCGTGCAGTGCCGGTCAGAGGGGAGCGGGTCCGTTACAGCACATCCTCTTCATACCACAGCTTTGTCATGTAGAGCCCCCCCGGCGGGACCGTGGGCCCGGCCAGGGTCCGGTTGCCCGAGCTTAAAATGCCGGGGATGTCCTCCGGGGCCAGCTTGCCCTCCGCCGCATAGACCACGGTTCCCACCATGGCCCGAACCATGTTGTACAAAAAGCCGTTGGCGCACACCTTACACTCTATCAGCTTCTCCCTGCGGGAGATGTCGAAATAGTACACCGTGCGCACGGTGGTTTTCGTCTCTGTCCCCACCGAGCGCACCGCCCGGAAGTCGTGGGTGCCCACAAACTGGTCCGCCGCCCGCTGCATAATCCCCTCGTCCAGATGGCGGGGGTAGAACCAGGCCCGGTCCACGTAGAAGGGGTTGCCCAGCCGGGAGTTATAGATGCGGTAGGTATACTCCTTGCGCTGGCAGGAGCCGATGGCGTTGAAGGAGTCGGGCACCTGGGTGGCCTTCACCACCACAATGTCGTTGGGCAGCCGGGTATTCACCGCCAGCGGCAGCCGGTCCAGAGGGATGGTGGACGTGGTGCGGAAATTGGCAATGTAGGTTTCGGCGTGTACCCCGGCGTCAGTGCGCCCGGCCCCCGTGCATTTCACCGGGTGGCACACCACCGTGGCCAGGGCCTTTTCCAGCGTCTCGGCCACCGAAACGGCGTTTTTCTGCACCTGCCAACCGTGGTAGGCGGTGCCGTTATACATCAGTTTTAAGGCGATGTTTCGTTCCATCTCGTCACCATCGAAAAATTTTTGCGGGAGGGGGCGTCAATAAGCCCAGCCGGGGCCCAGCCTTCCCTTATGTGTAGGGGCGCACAGCGTGCACCCGGTCTGGAGTCCTGTCCTCCCCTTATGCGTAGGGGCGCACAGTGTGCGCCCGACCGGGCCTGTTCTCCCCCTGTGCGCCCGACTGTGGGGCTCTCCTT
>JAHYYS010000017.1 GCA_019424865.1 bacterium | reverse complement strand
GAGGTCTTGCCGTGGTCCACGTGGCCCATGACCACCACCACGGGGGCGCGGGGGACCAGATCCTCCTCCTTGTCCTCGGCGGTGTCAATCAGCTTCTCCTCAATGGTGACAATGACTTCCTTTTCCACCTTGCAGCCCATCTCCTCGGCGATGATGGCGGCGGTGTCAAAGTCGATAATGTCGCTCAGAGAGGCCATAACCCCGTTTTTGATCAGGCACTTGACCACCTCGGCGCCGGTTTTCTTCATCCGGCTGGCCAGCTCGCCCACGCCGATCTCGTCGGGGATCAGGACCTTGACCGGGGCCTTTTTGGCGATCTCCAGCTGGAGCCGGCGCATCCGGTCCTGCTCCTCCTGGCGGCGCTTGTTGCCGAAATTGCCTGCCTGCTTGCCGCCCCGCTGGCGCTGGGCGTTGCGGCCCTGGAACTTCTGCTTGCCGCCGCCCTGCTGCTGGCGCTCAGTGGTAAAGTTCAACAGACGCTCGTCGTACTTGTCCAGGTTGACCGCCGGGCCGCCCCGGGTGTCCACCACCTTCTTGGCCGGAACCCGGGTTGTGGGCTTGGCGGGGGCGGGCTGCTGCGCCGCCTGCTTGCCGGCCGGCTGGGGGGCGGCGGGCTTGCTCTGTCCCTGGGCCGGCTGAGCGGCGGGCGCGGGCTTGCCCTGTCCCTGGGCGGGCTGCTTGGCCGCGGCCTGGGGCTGCTGCTTGGGCTGGGGGGCGGGCTGCTTGCCGGGGTCGTGGTATACGTCGGCATAGACCGACTCGATGGAGTCGATCTGGTTGTGCTGGGTCAGGTATTCAAAGACGATGGACAGCTCCTCGTCGGTCAAAGGCTGCATATGATTCTTGGGGGGATGGCCATACTGGGTCAGGATGTCCATAATCTCCTTGGAGGGAATCTCCTTGGATCCCCGCTTGAAGTCTTTTGCAACCTTGTGAATAGGATATTTTATCATCATATAGGGAAGCCACCTCGTTTCTTAGGGATTGTGCCGGAATTTGCCGGACAGACGCCGGCCCCCCGGGCCGGGAGAAGTACCAGGACGGCCGGGGCCGCCGCGTTTGGGTTGAGCCGACTCCCGCCGGGCGGCAGGCTTCGGCTTGGAAGAGGTCCGATGATCCGAGCGGGACGGGCCGCCTTGTGCAGGAGGGGGAGGGGCGGCCCAGGGCTTGCTGCGGCTTTTGCGCAGGTTCTTTTCGTGCTGCCGCTGTTCCTTCTGGCGCTGAAGAACCTGATCGGCCCGCTCCCGCAGCTGCCGGGCGGCGGGGCCGTAGTGCTCCGGGTCCCGGGCGGCCAGCTTCTCGGTCAAAGAGGCGGCCAGCCCCGCGTCCGTCACAGCCAGCATGGCGCAGGAGCCGCGGCCCAGCTGAAAGCCCAGATCCTCTTTGCTGTACGGGAGATCCAGCCATAAAACGCCGCCGGTCTGACCGAAGTGGGCGCAGCGGCGGCGGGTATTGGGGGCGGCGTCACAGGCCAGCAGCAGCAGACGGGCGTGCCGGGCGCGGCAGGCAGCGCCCACCGGCTCCTCGCCGATTTCCAGCCGTCCGGCCTTTCGGGCCAGGCCCAGCAGGTGAAGAATAGGGTCGTTAGCCATCTGCGGGCGCCTCCTTCATCTGCTCCTCCAGCGCCTGCCACACCTCGGGCGGAAGGGCGGTCTCAAAAGCCCGCTCCAGGGCGCGGGACTTGCGGGCCCTGGCCAGACAGGCCGGATCGGGGCACACATAGGCCCCGCGGCCGGGCAGCTTGCCCCGGAAGTCCAGGGAGACCTGCCCCTCGGGGGACTTTACCACCCGGATCAGATCCTTTTTGGGCTTCATTTCCCGGCAGCCGACACACTGGCGCATGGGTATTTTTTTCGGCACGTTCCGCACCACCCTTCGACGAATTAGAAATGAGGAGTCAGGAATTCAAAATCAGAATTTTTCAAGGATCGGCCCCAAAAAACGGAAGACGGGGCCTCTGGTATCCGGTACAGCCGGGCCGCAGGGCTCAGGCCTCCTCCGGAACTGCTTCCTTCGCCCCATCCGCAGCGGTCTGCTCCGCGGGCGCCTCATCCTCGGCGGCAGGCGCCTCAGCGGCCGGGGCATCCTCTGCAAACAGCTCCTCCTCGGGGGCCTCGATGGGCTCCAGCGGGGCGGAGGCGGGCTTGATGTCAATTTTATAGCCGGTGAGCTTGGCGGCCAGCCGGGCGTTCTGGCCCTCCTTGCCGATGGCAAGGGACAGCTGGTCGTCGGGGACCACCACCCGGCAGCTCTTGCCGTCGGGCAGCTCCTCCACGCTGATGACGTCGGCGGGGGAGAGGGCGGCGGCGATATACTCGGCGGGATTGTCGGAATATTTGATGATGTCCATCTTCTCGCCCTTGAGCTCATCCACAATGGTGTTGACCCGCTGGCCCCGGGGGCCCACACAGGCGCCGATGGGGTCCACGTTGGGGTCGGCCGACCACACGGCCAGCTTGGTGCGGGAGCCGGCCTCGCGGGCCACGGACTTGATCTCCACGGTGCCGTCAAAGATCTCGGGCACCTCCAGCTCGAACAGCCGCTTCACCAGGCCGGGGTGGGTGCGGGAGATCAGCACCTGGGGGCCCTTGGTGGCCCGGCGGACCTCCACCACATAGACCTTCAGCCGCTGGCCCTCCACATAGTGCTCGCCCTTCACCTGCTCATTGGCGCCCAGATAGGCGTCGGTGAACTCAGAGCCCGAGTGGATGCGCAGGGCCACCGAGCCGTTGCGGGGGTCAATACGGGTGACCACGCCGGTGAGCAGCTCGTGCTCCTTGGAGCAGAACTCGTCGTACACCATGCCCTGCTCGGCCTCCCGGATGCCCTGAATAATAACCTGGCGGGCCGTCTGGGCGGCGATGCGGCCAAAGCTCTTGGGCTTGATCTCAATGCGCACCACGTCGCCCACCTGGGCCTGGGGCAGGGCGGCGCGGGCCGCCTCCAGGCTGATTTCGGTGGCGGGATTGTCCACGCTCTCCACCACGTCCTTTTTCAAAAACAGGCGGACAGTGGCGGTCTCCTGGTTGGCCTCGATAACCAGATTGTCCCCCACCCCTTCGTGGTCCCGGCGATAGGCGGACAGCAGGGCCTGGGTGATTTTCTCCATCATATAGCCGGGTTTGATGCCCTTCTCCTGCTCAATCTGGGCGATGGCGGCAAAGAACTCCTCGCCGTCCAGCTCGTTGCTGTTGACCTTTTTTGTCGTTTTCTTAGCCACTGTGCTCTCCTCCTACGTTACTCAAAAGCGGGGGTACAGCCGTACCAGCGCAATGTCTTTTTTGGCAAATTCCATGGGCGCGCCGCCCACCTCCAGGGTGACGTCCCCGTCGGCATAGGCCCGCAGCAGGCCCACAAAGTCCTTTTGCCCCTCTCTGGGGCGATAGAGCCGGACCTGCACCTCCTGCCCCGAGAAGCGGGCGAAGTGCTCCGGCTTTTTCAGCACCCGGTCGGCCCCGGCGGAGGACACCTCAAAGGTGTAGCTCCCCTCGATGGGGTCGGCCTGGTCCAGGGCGTCGGACAGGGGGCGGGAGACGGCCTCGCAGTCGTCGATGGACACGCCGCCCTCCTTGTCAATATAGACCCGCAGGAACCACTCCCCGGCCTCCTTTACATACTCCACATCCCACAGGGAGCAGCCCGCCGCCTCCACATAGGGCAGGGCCAGCGCGGACACGGTTTCGGTCACTTTCGCCATAAAATCCTCCTGAAGGGCCGCCGCGGAAGCAGTGAGGGCGGGGCCGTTTGGTCAATCAAAAAGAGCGGAGCCTTGACCCCACTCTTACCAATACTGCAATAACATCATGACTATACCATACAAAAAAGAGAATTGCAAGGGGAAACGGCAAAAAAATTTCCAGAAACCGCCGCGCCGCAACGGGTTTGGGGCAAAGGGGCGGCAAAATGATACAAAAACCGGAAAGCCAGGGATTTCCACGGCTGGATGGGGCGAAAAAGCGCCACACTAGAGCGCGGATGGGACTTCCGTTGGAAAAAAGAGCGGGAGGGACAGCGATGAAAAACAGATGGATTGCCCTGGCGCTGGCGCTGACCTTGTCGGGAGCTCTGGTGGGCTGTACGGCGGGGGACAAGACAACCGGAGACACCGGCACGGGCAGCGCCTCCGTCGGGCAGACCAGCCGGCGCACGGCCAGCCAGCGCCGGCAGGCCGGAGATGATATTATGTCCGACGGCCGCTACCGGGCCTATTCCGACGGCCGGGTGGACGGACGGGACACAGACGCCGGGCGGGATCTGACCCAGGATGCCCGGGATCTGATGCGGGACGCCGGCGACGCCGTGGGCGATGTGGGCCGCGGTGTGGGCGACGCCGCCCGGGATTTGGGCAACGGCGCCAAAAACGCGGCCCGGGATATCACGGGGCAGTAGCCAAAGGCGTGAGAAAAACAAAACAGCTTGCTGCATTTTGTAACGCAGCAAGCTGAACACGGGGGCGGCTTCCGGCCGCCCCCTCTTACAGCGCCGCCAGGGCGCAGATAAGGCCCGCGCCCAGGAGCAGGACGCCCGTCACACGGTAAAAGCCCAGCGCCAGGTCAGAGGGCTGGGCGTTCCGATACCACCAGCCCCGGGAGATCCACCACGCACTTTTGGGAGCCAGCAGGTTCCACGCGCCCAGAGCCATAAGCACAAAGGCCAGAACGGGGGAGGGGCCGCTGCGGCTCCGGCCGCCGGCGTCGTCCATGGCGCGCTCGATGCCCCAGACCAGAGAGATGCCGGCGAGATAGCCCTCCTGCTCCAGCTGGGCCGCGTCATAGTCCACGGGGACGGCCAGAGCGCCGTCCCGATAGGTCAGGGTATAGCTGCGGCCGTCGGGATAGGTGACGGTAAGCTGCCCGTTTGGCGCATAAGAAAAGGTGTAGGAGCCGCGGTCGGTGGAGATGGTGCCCTCAGAGAGGGTGCCGGGCGGGAAGGTGACCAGGGCGGACTGGCCGCCGATCTCCACGGATACCGAGCGGGACTGGGGCTCCTCCCGGCCGCAGGCGGCGAGGAGAAGCGGGATCAGGCAGAACAGCAGAAGGAGGGCGGCGATCCGGGGAAAAACAGCAGGACGTTTTTCGGGCGGGCACATAGGCAGACTCCTTTCTCCGATGGAACTACAACCGGTTTGTCCTGACAAAAGCGTACCATATTCCGCCAGACCCGGCAAGTAAAATCCAGGGTTGAAAATTTGGAGGGGATGAACAAAAGTTCCCGGTTTCCGCCCCCGTCGAGCTCCGGTACGTTTGACACGGCGCAGGCGCCCCACCTCCGGTCCGGACCGGGAGAGGGGCGCCTGATGGGGTTATTTCTTTTTCTTGGGCTTGGCCCAGCCGGCTTTCCGGACGGGCCTGGCCGGCCCCGATTTCTTTTCCACGGTGCGCCGGCCGTCAAAGCGCTCCCGCCGGGGGTCTCCGGCTCCCTTTTTGGTCCGGGCGGAGGGGGCGGAACGCCCGCCGCTCCCGGAGGGGCGGCGATCCGAGGACTGGCTCTGGGCGGAGTGCCCCTTGTCCGGCCGGATGAGGCACCGCTTGCCATAGCCGATCAGGTCCTCCCGTCCCGTCCTGTGCAGGGCCTCCAGCACCAGATTCCGGTTCTGGGGCTTCCGCCACTGCATCAGGGCCCGCTGGAGGGCCTTGTCGTGGGGCGTCTTGGGGACGAACACCGGCTTCATGGTCCGGGGATCCAGGCCAGTGTACCACATGCAGGTGGCCAGGGTGCCCGGGGTTGGGTAGAAGTCCTGGACCTGCTCGGGCATGTGGCCCTGCTTGTTCAGCCACTCGGCCAGCTGCACCGCGTCCTCCAGGGTGCAGCCGGGGTGGGAGGAGATGAGATAGGGCACCAGATACTGGTCCTTGCCGTACCGGCGGTTGAGCTTGAAGTACTTCTCCCGGAACTTCTCATACACCTCGATGTGGGGCTTGCCCATATAGTCCAGGGTGTGGTTGACGCAGTGCTCCGGGGCCACCTTCAGCTGGCCCGAGATGTGGTGCTGGACCAGGTCGGTGAAGAACTCCCCGCTGGGGTCCTTCATCAGATAGTCAAAGCGGATGCCCGAGCGAATGAACACCTTCTTCACCCCGGGGATCTCCCGCAGCTTGCGCAGCAGCATCATATAGTCGGTGTGGTCGGCGTCCAGGTTGGGGCAGGCCTCCGGGGCCAGACAGGCCCGGTTTTTGCACATGCCGTGTTTCAGCTGCTTCTGGCAGGAGGGGCGGCGGAAGGTGGCCGACGGCCCGCCCACGTCGTGGATATAGCCCTTGAAGCCGGGGTGCTTGGTGAGGGCGGTCACCTCCCGGATGACGCTCTCGTGGCTGCGGGCGGAGATGGTCCGCCCCTGGTGGAAGGCCAGGGAGCAGAAGCTGCACGCCCCGAAGCAGCCCCGGTTGTGGGTCACCGAGAAGCGCACCTCCTCGATGGCGGGGACGCCGCCCATCTCGTCGTACATGGGGTGGGGCTCCCGGACATAGGGCAGCTCGGCCACCCGGTCCATCTCCCTGGTGGTGAGGGGGGCGGCGGGGGGATTGACCAGCAGGAACTCCCGGCCGTGCTTTTGCAGAATGGCCTTTCCCACCACCGGGTCGTGCTCCAGATACTCGGTCATGTTGGCCCGGGCATAGGCCTCCTTGGAGGCGGACACCTCCTCGAAGGAGGGGACTTCCACTCTGGGGTAGGCGCACACCCCGGGGTGGGGGACCCGGACGCAGGTGCCCCGCACGTCGGTGATCTCGCCGATCGGGGTGCCGGAGCCCAGGCGGGCGGCGATCTCGATGGAGGCCCGCTCCCCCATGCCATAGGTGAGGATGTCCGCCTGGGCGTCAAAGAGGACGCTGCGGCGCACCTTGTCCTCCCAGTAGTCATAGTGGGCGAAGCGGCGCAGAGACGCCTCCAGCCCGCCGATGATGATGGGGATGTCCCCAAACACCTCCCGCACCCGGTTGGAGTAGACAATGGAGGCGTGGTCCGGGCGCAGGCCGGCCCTGCGCCCGGGGGAGTAGGCGTCGTCGTGGCGGCGCTTTCGGGCGGCGGTGTAGTGGGCCACCATGGAGTCCAGGTTGCCCGCGGAGATCATCACCGCCAGGCGCGGGCGGCCCAGGGCGGCAAAGGCCTCCGGCGTGCGCCAGTCGGGCTGGGCCAGAATGGCCACCCGCCACCCCTCCGCCTCCAGCACCCGGCCGATGATGGTGGGGCCGAAGGAGGGGTGGTCCACATAGGCGTCCCCGGTGATCAGAAGAAAATCGTAAGCGTCCCAGCCCCGGCGGGCCATATCCTCTTTTGAGACGGGCAGGAACAAATCGCGGTCAAAGCTCATAGAGGCCTCCGTTTTGTAAGAAATAGGGAAATGGAAAACTGGCAGTTTGCTCAGCTCTCCGGGGAGGGCGAAGCCGCGCCGCCCTCCAGCTGGCGCAGGGCCTCCTCCATCTCCAGGGTCTCCAGCCGCTTGGGGGTGTCCGGAAGGGGCTGCAGGCGGTGGAGGCAGTCCAGGCACTGCCGGCAGTGCGCTCTGGCCTCATCAGGCCAGAGCCCTTGAAATTCCGGGGCCTGGACCCCGCGCTCCTTCAGCAGCGCGCGGATCTTCCAGCCCTGATACAGGGTGATGCCTTTCCACCAGGGAGAGCCGATCTGGTCGCTGACCTGGTGGGCCTCCCGGATATAGGCGGCGGCCTGGGCATAGCGGCCCTCGCGGGCCTCGAAAAAAGCCAGATAGCTCAGCGCAATGGGGCGGCCGCTGTACTCGTGGGCGGCCTGATAGGTCTCCAGGGCATAGCCGAAGAGCTGCCGGGCGATGGCCGTCTCCCCCTTTTGGAAGGAGGCCACCCCATAGTTGGTATAAAAGACCGCGGCCCCGGGGTAGTAGCCCCGGCTGCGGTTGTAAATGATGGCCTGATCATAGGCCAGAAAGGCCTGGTCGTAGTCGCCCTGCAGCCGCCAGGTCTCGGCAATGTAGTTGTAGGCGCCGGCGATGTTGATGGCGTACCGGTTGCCCCCGCCGGGGCTCAGGTGCTGGAAGGTATCGATGGATCGCTGCAGGGTGGAGCGGGACAGGGCATACTGTCCGCGCATGGTCTGGAGCAGGCCCTCCATGCGCAGATAGATGCCGTACTCCTCCGACTGATCCCGGCCCGCCAGAAGGGCCATTCCGGCCTGGAGATGCTTCTCCATAATCTGAATGTCATAGATCTGGATGCCGTAGTAGATATACTGCAGATGGGCCCGGACCAGCAGGGTGTTGTCGCCCAGAATGCCGCACAGCTCCACCAGGCGCCGCAGGGCGACCAGCCCCTCTACATAATAGCCCGCATAGATGCAGTAGCAGCTCTTGGCGTGGAGCAGGCTGGCCTCCAGCCGGTCCAGCTCCTCCGGCTGAATCCGGGCCGCCCGCAGGGCGGACAGCTCCTTTTCCAGCGTGTGGAAATAGTGGGAGATGTCCTGGGGCCCGGAGGTGTCCGAGTCCTCGGTCAGGGTGGGCAGAACGGCGTAATAGATGCTGGCATAGGCGTTCAGGGACAAAACCCGGTACTGGAATACCTTGAAGCGGTCCCCGCCCTCCTGATAGTGGTAGATGAGCCGGTCATACAGGGGCGCGGGGGAGTGGGCCATCTGGGACTCCAGATACTGGGCCACCCGCAGGTGCAGAATGCGCCGGGCGGCCGCGGACTGCTGCTCCAGAAGGGCGGAGCGGATCTGCTCGTGGGCCAGGGAGTAGGAGAGAGAGCCGTCCCGGGTGGATTCCACAATCAAAATGCGCTGCTTCAGGCGGTTGCACAGGTACATCAGGTCAATGGGGTCCCGGGTCAGAATGGAGGAGAGGGACTCGAAGGAGGCCCAGCCCGGGAACACGGAGATCAGGTCCAGCACCTGCCGCTCCTCCAAAGTCAGGTTGGCCAGCCGGTAGCCGATGATATTTTCCAGATTGTCCGCAATGGCGGAGGCGTCTGGGACCTCCTGCATGGAGGTGGTGAGCTGGACCAGAAGCAGGGCATTTCCCCCGGTGGCCTCATAGATGCGGTCCATCATCTCCTCGCTGGGCTCCGCGTTGAGATAGTGCTGGACAAAGCGGGCGGTCTCCTCCCGGTTGAAGCGGTGGATGGGGTAGCACTCCAGAATATTGTCCCGCCGGGCGCTGTCCAGAAATTCCTTGACGTGCTCCGGGTAGAGGTCCCGGGTGGTGCAGATGACGGTGACGTTTAAGTTCCGCAGCCGCCGCAGAAAGACGGCCAGCAGATCCACGCTGTTTTTGTCCATCCAGTGGATGTCCTCGAAAATCAGCAGCAGGGGGAATTGACGGGCCACAGCGGCGAAGATGAGCAGGGCGCTCTCCTGGGCCACGTGATAGTTGCGCTGGACGGGGTAGTTCAGGTCGGAGGCGGTGTAGTCCCGGCCGAAGCTGGCCGACAGGCAGGGAAAAAGGCCGGCGGCTGTTTTGAGGTAGTTCTCCGGTACAGAGAAGTGATGGGCCTCCAGCTCGGCCATCAGGGTGGTCATAATGGCGTTCCAGGGGGTGAGCGGCTCGGAGGACTCGGACTGATAGCAGAAGCCGCGGCACACCAGCCACCCGGAAAAGTCGTAATAGGTGAGGACGTGGTCCAGCAGGTAGGTCTTGCCCACCCCGGCCTCCCCCTCGATGAGGGCGCAGGGGGCGCGGCGCTGGGCGGCGGGGCCGTTGCACATGGCCAGCAGATGGCGCAGGGCCAGATCCTTGCCCACCAGCAGGTGATAGGACTGCTCCTCCATTTTATAGGTGGAGGCGTTCCACTCGTTGACAATCCGATAGTAAAGGGCGGTGGTTTCCTTCAGCGGAGAGATGCTCAGCTCGGCGGAGAGGTTCTGATACAGCTCGTGATAGACGCTGATGGCCTTCCGGAATTTTTTCTGGGCGCTGTACACCTCCATCAGAATCACTGCGGCGCTCTCCTCCAGGGGGTCCAGCTGGACGTATTTCAGCCCCAGCTGCTCCGCCCCGGCCAGATCGCCGCTGCGGAAGGCGGCCTTTTCCGCCGCCAGCAGCCGCTTGAGATATTGGGTGTGCAGCAGATTGCGCTGGGCGGTGAGCCAGTCCTCGAACAGGCCGCAGTTCTGGATACTGAAGCCCTCCAGAAACTCCCCCTGAAGCTCACACAGGGATTCGTCCTCTAAAAATTCACAGGCGTCGCAGTGAATGACCACGGCGGGGTCCAGCTCCAGCATGGCGGAATGGCCGGGGAGGAAGACTTCAAAGCCCAGGCCCTTTCGGATGGTATAGATGGCGTGCCGCAGGTTTTTCAGCGCCGAGGCGGAGTCGGAGTCGGCCCAGAGCAGGCCGGCCAGCTCGCTCCGGGCCGCCTTCTTGCGGAAAATCAGGTAGTACAGCAGGGCGTCCGCCTTCCGATAGGGGAAGGCAACGCTCTGTCCATCGACCTGGACAGAGGGACTGCCCAGCATTTTCACATATAATTCAGCCATCAAAAAGCCTCCATCTCCCATGAAAAAGAAGCCTAAAATTCCATACTGATTGTAATGGAAGCCGGCAAAGAATACAAGAGGAAATGTGAAAAACGTTGAATGAATCAGAAAAAATAAACGCTTGGCTGCCCGGCGGGCCGGGCTTCGCGAAAAACGTGGTGTATCACCCGCAGGCGATACACCACGTTTCGAATACCGGGAAAACAGGCTCAGAACCTGATCAGAATGGCAAGCGCAACCAGGACGGCGGCAACAAGCGTGATCAGCAGCACGAAAGGCAGCATGAACTTGACCCACTTGTTATAGGGGATCTTGGCAAACATCAGGAAGGCGATCAGGCCGCCGTAGGTGGGATAGATCAGGTTGGTCAGGCTGTCGCCGAACTGGAAGGCCAGCACGGTGACCTGCCGGCCCAGACCCACCAGGTCGCCGATGGGCAGGAACAGGGGCAAAGTGGCCTGGGCCTGGCCGGAGCTGGAGGGCATCAGGAAGTTGAGCAGGGACTGGACAAACATCATCAGCACGGCGGTGATGGTCTCAGGCAGACCCTGGAGCGGCTGGACGATGGCGTGGATGATGGTGTCCATAATCTGGCCGTCAGCCAGGATGAGGGGCAGGGCGCGGGATACGCCCACGGCCACCGCGCCCACCAGGATAGAGCGCATACCTTCCAGGAAGGTCTCGATCATTGTGTCGCTGCTCCACCGGCAGATGAAAGCGCACACGATGGAGCCCACCAGGTAGGCGGCAGCCATGTGCAGGGAGCCCCAGCCCAGCTCCAGAGAGCCGTAGACGATGACGGCGATGGTGGCAACGAAAGCGAGCAGAACTACCTTATGAAGGGTGGTGAACGCGGTGCGCTCATACTCCGCCAGCTTGTCCAGGTGGGACATGTCCAGATCGGAGATGGGGCTCTTTTTGGGATCCTTTGTGATCTTGTTGGTGTAATAAAGGACGTAAAGGGCGCCCACAATCATGAAGATCACAAACACCACCAGGCGGTAGCCCAAGCCGGAGAAGACAGGCAGCTCAGCCAGCTGGTTGCCCACGCCGGTATTCCAGATGTTGGTGGGGCCGGCGCAGAAGCCCAGGGTGATGCCGCCCAAGGTGACAAAGATGCCGACGAGGGCGTCATAGCCAAGGGCGATAGAGATGCCGATGGTCAGCGGCGCAAAGGGAATACAGGCCTCCAGCATGCCGGGGAAGGCGCCCAGACAGCCAAAGAACACCATGATGGCGATTAAAACGAAGCTTTTCCGCTTTTCCCCCAAAAAGCCAGTCAGGCCGGTGATGGCGGCGCGGATGGCGCCGGTGGAGTCATAGGTTTTGACAAAGCCGCCGATAAACAGCATCATGAAGATCAAAGCAGCGGCATCTACAAAACCCTCGGGGATGGAATAGAAGATGGTTCCCACGGCGTCAATAATGGTATCCACATTGACCGGTTTGCGCTCCAGGTAATGGAAGCTATCTGCATCTACCATGGTCTGGCCGTTGACCTCCACCCGGTCATATTGAGCGGGGGTGAGCACAAAGGTCAGAATGACGCAGAACACGATCATGAAGAATACGACCACGAAGGAGTGCGGGAATTCAAATTTCTTTTTCTTTTTCGTGGCTTGCGTGTTTTGTTCCATACTGATGAGTCCCTTCTTTCACATAGATTTTGGTTCAACCCATACCTGACATTGATTTTCCATGGCCAGACATGCTGGCGGCGTTCCTCCTTCCTGGCGGGCCAGACGTGCGTGCGGCAAAAGCAGCAAATTGGCCGGAGTCCACGCCGCTGCCAAAAGAGTGACCTGCGCCTTTGGTTAGCTAAAATATTAGTCCGTTGAGGTTGAAAAAACGTTGAATCAATTTGACGGATTTTGAAAGAATATGCTTCTTTTCAACAGCCTGCAGCGAGTGCGCGGGAAATGGGAAATCAAAATAAAAAAGCGGTGATTCAAGAAAAAATAGTTGTTTTATTCGGGAGAAAAAGGAAAATACAAAACAAAATTAAAACAAGAAGGAAGAAAAAGGGGAGACCAAAAGCAGGGGGAAAGCGGGAGAGAGGATGAGACGAGGCGGGAGAAAATGCAAGTTTATACGTTTGGAGGATTCGTGAAGCCCGAAGGGGCGCAAAGCAGAAATAAAAAAGTGAAAAAAATTTCCGGCCGCAGAGCGGCCGGAAATACAGTTTGTCGAAAAAGCCCTCCCGCAGGAACAAAATTGAATCCGTCATTTCCGGCGGCGTGTACGTCGGAAATGACACCTCTCACGCAAGGCGGGGCGACTTTTCCGCACGGAATCGAGTCCCGCCTTGCGTGCTTACTTTCTCGAAAAAGTGGCTTGTCAATTTCTATAAATTGATAAGCCGCTTTTTCGACAGTCTCAATTTCCGGCCGCAGAGCGGCCGGAAATAGTGAAATTGAGTCGGTCAAAGGGAGAGCGGCAGCCCTATTCCCCCGACAGCAGCAGCAGCTTCTCCGGGGGCAGTTCCACCCACAGCTGCTCCTGCGGGCGGGGCGGAAGCCCTGCCTGGGGGTCCCACTCCATCCGCAGCAGGGCACGGTCCCCATCGCCCGCCGGAGCGGCAAGCAGCAGCGTGTCCGCCGGCCGTCCGGGCGTTATGTGCAGTACTTGGCACGACAGACAGTTGGGGCCGGGGCCTGCGGCGGGGCGGATGTGGCAGGCCCGGATTCCGATGTGGGAGAATCCCGCCGGCAGAGGGGCGGCGGTGTGCAGCACCGCACCCCAGTCCTGGGCGCGGACGCTGCCGTCCTCCAGGGGCTGGGCGGGGGAGAGGTTCTGACAGCCGGACAGCCGGGCGGCGGAGCGGGTGGCGGGGGCATCAAAGAGGGCCTGTACCGTCTGAACCGGCTGGGAGCGGCCGTGGGACAGCACGCACACCTGGCGGCACTGGCGGTAAATTTCCTCCCGGTCGTGGGTGACAAAGAGCACCGGACCGTCAAACTGCTCCAGCCGCTGGGTCAGCTCCAGCTCCACCTGCCATTTCAGATAGCTGTCCAGGGCGGAAAAGGGCTCGTCCAAAAGCAGGGCCTGGGGGCGGCTGGCCAGAATGCGGGCCAGGGCGGTGCGCTGCTGCTGGCCGCCGGAGAGCTGCCTGGGGTATTTGCCCCGGCAGTCCGTCAGCCGGAAGGACTCCATCAGCCGGGCGGCCTCCTCCTTTCTGCGGGCGCGGTTCCGCACGCCGCAGGCGATGTTCTGCTCCACCGTCATGTTGGGAAAGAGGGCGTAGTTTTGGAAGAGATAGCCCACCTGCCGCTTCTGGGGCGGAAGATTGATGCGCTTTTTGTGGTCAAACAGTACCCGGCCGTCCAGCTCAATATGCCCCCGGTCGGGGGTCTCCACGCCGGCAATGCACTTGAGCGTCAGGCTCTTCCCGCAGCCAGAGGCCCCCAGCAGGCCGGTCACGCCGCCCTGGGCGGAGAAGCCCACGTCCAGCCGGAAGGGGCCCAGATCCTTTTGAATTTCTACCAGCAGACCCATTTCAGCTCACCTCCCCGTCGGGCAGGGCCGCGCGGCGGGGCCCGCTGTCCCGGCGCTCCAGCATGTTGACGGTCAGCAGTACCGCTGCGGAGATGACCAGGTTGACCAGCACCCAGCGCATGGCCCCGGCGTCATCGCCGGTGCGCCAGAGCTGGTACACTGTGGTGGAGATGGTGGCGGTGCGCCCCGGGGTATACCCCGCGATCATAGAGGTGGCGCCGTATTCCCCCAGGGCCCGGGCGAAGGAGAGCACCGTGCCGGCGATGATGCCCTGCCGGCAGCAGGGCATGCGCACCCGCCAGAAGATCCAGGTGTTGGAGCGGCCCAGGGTCTGGGCCGCATAGGCCAGGGTGGGGTCAAAGGACTCAAAGGCCCCCCGGGCGGTGCGGTACATCAGGGGAAAGGCCACCACCGCCGAGGCGAAGACGGCGGAGTACCACACCATGGTCAGGCGGGTGTCCAGCACCTCCAGAAACCACAGGCCGATGGGGCGCTTGGGGCCCAGCAGGCGCAGCAGAAAATAGCCCACCACGGTGGGCGGCAGCACCAGAGGGAGGGTGAGCACCACGTCCAGAAAGCCCTTGACCAGCCGGGGCAGCCGAGCCACATAGTAGGCCGCCAGAATCCCCAGAAAGAAGATAATGACGGTGGAGAGGGCCGCGATGCGCAGAGAGTTAAAAAGGGGATACCAGTCCAAGGAGAGCCACCCTTTCTGTCAGAATCAGAGATCACAGCGGAAGCGGCCGGCGCGCCTCATCCGCGCCGGCCGCACAGCTTGTCAAAAGAACGCTTTCCCGTCCCCGGCAGGGCGCGCAGACGGCGGGACATGGATTACGGGAGAACCGTGAAGCCCACCTCTTCCAATACGGCCACGGCCTGCTCATCGGTGCGCAGGAAGTCCAGGAAGGCCTGGGCGGCGTCCCGGGCCTCCTCCGTGCCGCTCTTCATCACGGCGGCGGGATAGATGACCTGGCTGCACATGTCGGCGCTGGCCTCGTCCACCACGGTGAGCTCATATGTATTGGCGTCGGTGGCATAGATGATGCCGCAGTCCACCGTGCCCTCCTTCACCTGGTTGGCCACCTCGGTGACGTTGGAGGCGTAGGTCACCTTGCCGTCCGCCTCCAGCTGGGCGATGTCGATGCCCAGGGTGTCCAGAATTTCCAGGGAGTAGGAGCCCACGGGCACGTCGTCATTGCCGATGCACAGCAGGGAGAGCTTGTCCGTGGCCAGGTCGGAGAAGGCGGTGATGTCCTTGGGGTTGTCATCGGGCACCGCCAGCACGACCTTGTTTTCCACAAAGTCCACCCGGGAGTCGGGCCAGACGTAGTCCGATCCGCCCTGATTGGCGCCGGTGGTGTCCGCCGCATCCAGCTCGTTCATCTGGGACTGGCCGGCGGAGATGAACAGGTCACAGGTGGCGCCCTCCTTAATCTGTGTGCGCAGGGTGCCGGAGGATTCAAAGGAGAAGGTGAGGGTGACGTTGGGGGCCACCTCCTGATACAGGTCGGCGATCTGGGTGAGGGAGGCCTCCAGAGAGGCGGCGGCGAAGACAATGACCTCCACGGGTTCGCCGTTGGCGCTGGAGCTGTCCTGGTTTTGGCTGGAGCCGGCCCCCTGAGCGGAGGAGGCGTCCTGGCTGCCGGAGCTGGAGCCGGCGCCGGAGGAGCAGCCGGCCAGAGTGAACATCAGGGCCAGGGCGGTTGCAAGAGCGAGCTTCTTTTTCATGTTTCTGGCCTCCTTTGCATTTGCATTTTCAATCTGAGTTTCTTATCAAACAGGACAGCCGGACGGGCCGGAGGCCGAAACTCCTGGCGGCCTCAGGTCCGGGCGCACTCCCCCGCGGCCTGGGTCAGAATCTCCAGCCCGTGGGCCAGGGTGGGAAGAATGGCGGTGAGACACTCCTCCACCGCCTTGGGGCTGCCGGGCAGATTGACAATGAGGGTCCGCTTCCGGATGCCCGCCGCCGCCCGGGACAGCATAGCCCGGGGGGTGATTTGAAGGGAGTACCACCGCATGGCCTCCGGAATGCCGGGGGCGGGGCGCTCCACCACGTCCATGGTGGCCTCGGGGGTCTGATCCGTGGGGGAGAAGCCGGTGCCCCCCGTGGTGAGGATCAGGTCGGCCAGACCGTTGTCGCACAGCCGGCGCAGCTCCTGGGCCAGCAGCTCCCGGCTGTCGGGCAGCAGCTGGGTGTGAACCACCTGATAGCCGGCCTGCTCCAGCATGGCGCGGATGACCGGACCGCTGCGGTCCTCCCGCCGGCCGGCGAAGCCGGAGTCGCTCAGGGTAATGATGGCGGCGCGCATGTCAGCCCTCCTCCTTTAAAATGGTCAATTCGTCGCCCACGCGGACCACGCCGCCCCGGAGCACCCGGGTGAACACGCCCTCCCGGGGCATGATGCAGTCCCCCACCTGGCGGTAGATCTGGCAGTGGGCGTGGCACTGCTTTCCAATCTGGGTCAGCTCCAGAACTGCGCCGTTGCAGCCGAAGCGGGTGCCCACGGGCAGGGACTTGAAGTCAAAGCCCTCCACCAGCAGGTTTTCCCCGAAGGCGCCGGGCTCCACCTGGGCGCCCCGGGTCCGGAACTCCTCCACCCGGTCGTAGGAGAGCAGAGAGACCTGCCGGTGCCACTTGCCCGCGTGGGCGTCCCCCTGGATGCCCCAGTCCTCCACCAGCAGGGCGGAGCCCACATTTTGTTTCTGGGTGCCCTTTTCCGGGCTGGTACATACGGCGATAATCTTTCCCACGGCGTTCAGCCTCCAATTTGATTCATATTCCGCCCCTCGTCTTCCGGACAGGCCGGGGCGTCAAAGTGGTGACAGGCGGGCTTTTGATAGATGGCCCGCTCCATCACCTCCAGCAGCGCCCTGTCGTCCGCCCCGCTGCGCAGCAGGGCGCGCAGGTCGGTGTGGGACTCATACTGCAGGCAGGGCTTCAGCAGGCCCTGGGCGGTGAGGCGCACCCGGTTGCAGCCGCCGCAGAACTGATGGCTCAGGGCGCTGATGAAGCCCACCCGGCCGGCAAAGCCGGAGAAGGTCACATAGCGGCTGGGTCCGCCGGCAGCCTCCTGGGGGCATGGGAGGGCGGGGCCGAAGGCCTCCTCCAGCCGGGCGAGTACCTGTCCCTCCGTGCGGCGGGGCAGGGAGCGCCCCAGGCCGATGGGCATCAGCTCGATGAAGCGCACGTCCAGCGCCGGAGCCTCCCGGGCCAGGGCGGCCAGGGGGACCCACTGATCCGCATTGTCCCCGGTGGGCACGCAGTTGATTTTCACGTCCAGGCCGGGGACGGCCCGGGCGGCGGCGAGCCCCTCCAGCGCCTGGGGCAGGCAGTCCCGCCGGGTGATGGCGGCGTACTGCCCCCGGTCCAGAGTATCCAGGCTGAGGTTGACAGCGTCCAGCCCCGCAGCCGTCAGCCGGGGCAGCTGTCCGGCCAGCAGCACCCCATTGGTGGTCAGGGCCAGCCGGCGGATGCCGGGGATGGCCTTCAGCCCGGCGATGAGCCCGTCCAGTCCCCGGCGGGCCAGGGGCTCGCCCCCGGTAAGCCGGATCCGGTCGATGCCCAGCCGGGCAAAGAGGCGGGCCAGGCGCAGGATCTCCTCATAGGTCAAAATCTCGCTGTGCTCCACCCACTCCACGCCCTCCGCGGGCATGCAGTAGACACACCGCAGGTTGCACCGGTCGGTAACGGAGATGCGCAGATAGTGGATGTCGCGTCCGCGGCAGTCAAGCATGGGGCCTTCTCTCCTTCCCGGGGGAGCGGGTCAGTCCTCCCGCTGAAATACCCCCGTCTTGCCGCCGTCCTTATAGACCAGGCGGATGCCGGACAGCTCCATGGAGCGGTCCATGGCCTTGCACATGTCGTAGATGGTCAGCAGCGCCGCAGACACCCCCGTCAGGGCCTCCATCTCCACCCCGGTCTGACCGGTGGTGCGGGCGGTGCAGCGGGCCTGGACGGCACACTGCTCCTCCAGAAGGGTGAAGTCCACAGACAGGTGGGACAGGGTGAGGGGGTGGCACAGGGGGATCCACTCGCTGGTGCGCTTGGCGGCCATGATACCGGCCACCCGGGCCACCCCCAATACGTCCCCCTTGGCGGCGGTGCGGCCGGCGATGGCCTCCAGCACCGGGCGGGAGACGGTGATGGTCCCCTCGGCCACCGCGGTGCGGGCGGTGGCCGCCTTGGCGGACACATCCACCATCACGGCGTTTCCGCCGGGGTCAAAGTGGTTCCAGACAGGTTCCACGAAACACTCCTCCTCTCGCGTGCGGGGCGGCTATCCCTTCCCAAAGGGACAGATGGGATAGCGGCACTCCGGGCAGGACAGGCACAGCCCGCCGTTGCCCAATTTCTTGATGTCGGCCCGGCTCACCGGCACACCGGCGGCCAGCCGGGGCAGAATCAGGTCGAAGATGGTGGCCTTGGCGTACATCACGCAGCCGGGCAGACCCACAATGGGCGTCCCGTTGGAGAAATAGCCCAGCAGGAACATGGCCCCGGGCAGCACCGGCGCGCCGTAGGAGATGATATCCGCCCCCGTGTCCCGGATGGCGCCGGGGGTCTGGTCATCCGGGTCCACGCTCATGCCGCCGGTGCACAAAATCAGATCCACCCCGCTGCGCCAGAAGTCCAGCGCGGCCGCCGTGATGGCCTGCCGGTCATCTCCGGGCAGACAGTGGTGGGTGACCTGGATGCCGTAGCCGGCCAGCTTGTCCCGGACCACCGGGGTGAAGGCGTCCTGAATCAGCCCCTTGGCCACCTCGCTGCCCGTGGTGATCAGGCCGCAGGTCTTCAGCTTCCAGGGGTGCAGGGAGAGAATGGGACGTCCGCCGGCCAGCTCCTCGGCCCGGCGCAGCTTGTCTTCGTGGATAATCAGCGGAATGATGCGGGTGCCCGCCAGCTTGTCCCCCCGGTGCACGGCGGTGTTGCTGTGCCGGGTGGCGATGATGATCTCGTCGTCATCGTTGATGGCGTCCAGCCGGGGCACATCCACCTGGAACAGGCCGCTGCACTGGGCAATCAGCTCGATTTTGCCCTCCTTCACCGGGGTGACGTCCATGTGCTCGTTCCGGCACAGGGCGCACAGGCGCTGGGCGGCCTCGTCCTCGTGGAGCATGCCGGGGGTCTTCTCCCACACATACAGCCGCTCCTTGCCCATGGACAGCAGAACGGGGATGTCCTCCGGCGTGACAATGTGGCCCTTGCGGAAGCGGGCGTCCTTGGTGACGCCGGGGATAATCTGGGTCATGTCGTGGCACAGCACGTGGCCCACGGCATCCCGGGTATCAATCAGTTTCATGACAGAACCTCCTCTTTGGCATCATCCCGCCGCAGACCGGAGCGGTACTGGATCAGCTGGGCGGCGATGGAGATGGCGATTTCCTGGGGGGACTTTCCCCCAATGGGCAGCCCGATGGGGGTCACGATGCGCCGCAGCTCGGTCTCGGAAAAGCCCATCTTCCGCAGGGCGGCGAAGGAGGATGCCGCTTTGCGGGCGCTGCCGATCAGGCCGATGTACCGGGCCGGCATGCGCAGCACCTGCTGCTCGATGAGCAGGTCATTTTCGTGGCCCCTGGTCATGATGCACACATAGTCCGCATCGGTGAGGGACACCTCGTCGGCCAGGCGGGAGAAATCCACCAGCCGCACCGCCCGGGCCCCGGGGAACAGGGCGGGGTCGGCAAACTCCGCCCGATCCTCCAGCACAACACAGGGGAAGTCCAGGGGGATCAGCACGGGGACCAGGGCCTGGGCCACATGGCCGCCGCCGAAGATGTACACCGCGCCCGGGCGCTGGAGCTGCTCCACAAACCAGCTGCGGCCGTCCGCGGTCCGGACGGCGGGCTCGCCGGTCAGGCCGGCGGTCAGGCCGGCGGGGAGCTCCTCCCCATGGACCGACGGCCCCTCCGGCCACAGGGAGAGGGCTCCGCCGTCCAGCGGGGTGAGCAGCCAGAAGGGCTGACCGCCGGAGGCGAAGCGCGCCGCCGCGTCCCGGCACAGGGCCAGGACGCCCGGGTCTCCCGCCGGAATGGGCAGAAAGTGAACCTGCACCAGCCCGCCGCACACCATGCCAAGCCCCGCGGTGTCATCCCGGTTCAGGGCAAAGCTGTGCTGGACAGGCTGGGGGCTGTGCAGAAGCTGCCGGGCCATGGCGATGCAGCGGTACTCCACCGCGCCCCCGCCGATGGTGCCCGCAATCAGGCCCTGCTCGGTCACCAGCATCCGGGCCCCGGCCCCCCGGGGGGTGGAGCCCGAGCTGGCGGTCACGGTGACCAGCACCGCGTCGCCCTGCGTCAGGGCCTGCTCCAAATGTTCCAACAGCTTTTTCATGACGAAACCTCCCGTTTTTCAGTGGGATTGCGCAGATAGTCCGGAAAACACTGGTCAAAGAGCCTGCGGGCCTGGGCCGAGACCTCCTGGTGGAAGCGGCGGTAGCAGGAGAGCAGCTCCGCCCCCCGCTGGGTCAGAGAGGAGCCGCCGCCGTCCGCGCCGCCGGCCACCCGGCGCACCACCGGAAAGCCCAGCTGGCGCTCCATGGTGTTGATGGCCTTCCAGCCCTTGGAGTAGGAGATGTGCATGCAGGCGCAGGCGTTCTGGATGGAACCGGTCTGGGCGATCATGTCCAGCAGCTGTACATTCTCGGTGGTGAGAAACAGCTCCTCCATGCCGATGTTCAGCTGCAGATCCAGCCGCAGGTTCCCGTGGCCCAGCAGCCGGGCCTGATATTCCAGCAGGCGCTTATAGTCCTGGGGGGTGTCGGCGTCCATCAGGACGCCGGGGTCGTCGGTGTCCAGACTGACAACCTCCAGCTGTCCCGCGCGCAGCAGGCCCTTCAGCCCGCCCTCCCCCCGCCAGGCGAGCACCTGATCCACCGCGTCGGCGCGCAGGAGCAGGGGGTGTCCGCCCCGCCCCTGATACAGCGGGCGCACGGCCTGGGCCTGGACGGCCAGCATGCGCTCCAGGGTCCGGGGAGACACCAGGGGGACGTCCGCCGGGGTGACGAAGACCCGCTCCGCCCGACTGGGCAGGGCGGCCAGCCCCAGCTGGATGGAGGTGAGCATATCCGACTGGGCAAAGCGTTCGTTTTTTAAAAACATAACGCCGGAAAAATTTAAGTGCCGCTCCAGCACGGCGCTTTGATAGCCGGTGACGACCAGAATGTCCTCCGCCCCCGCAGCACGCAGGGTGTCAATGGTGTGGTGAATCACCGTGGAGGTGCCCAGGCACAAAAGGGGCTTGAAATCCCGCATTCTGGACGACAGGCCGGCGGCGGCAATCACGGCAGAAACAGACATCGGTTTTCGGGCGCCTCCTGTCAAAGTGAAGAATAAAAGCGCTAGTATCGTAGCACGGTTTGACAAACTTGTCAACTGGCGGGGGCGCCGGGGCGCTGAAAAAAAGAAAGAAAATTCTGTTCAACGCTTTTTCAATGCGGTGTTGATATATATAATAAGAATAAAAATGAAAGAATTGCGCAGGCCGGGGGACTGATTCTGGTCCCCTGTGAAAGGAGGAACACACGATGAAGCTGGTCGGAACCCAGCAGCCCATCCATGACGCCAGAGGGAAGGCCACCGGGCGGCTGCGCTATGCCGCCGACATGAAGCTGCCCAATATGGCCCATATCGCGGTGGTGTTCAGCACCATCCCCCACGGCTATGTGGTGTCTGTGGACGCGTCCCGGGCCCTGGAGCTGGAGGGGGTATACGGCGTGTATCACCGGTTCAACACGCCGGAGTACCGCTTTAACCACTACCGCAGCCAGTTTACCAATCCCGGCTCCCAGGTGCTGCCCGACGAGGAGCATGTCTTTGCCCACCGGGTGCGCTTTGTGGGCGACCGGGTGGCCGCCGTGGCCGCCAGGGACGAGGAGACGGCCCGCAGGGCCGCCGCCCTGGTGAAGGTGGAGTACCAGGAGCTGCCCTATGCCCTGACCTTTGAGGACGCCCTGGCGGGCAAGAACTGCCTGGAGGGGGAAAACCCCATCCAGGACGAGGGGACCGTCACGGCGGGCGAGCCCCAGCCCGACGAGGCGGAGGGGATCGAGATCACCGTCCACAACGAGCTCAGCCGCCTGCACCACGCGGCCATGGAGACCCACGCCTGTGTGGCCGACTATGACCCGGACGGGGACGAGCTGACCATCTGGAGCCCCAACCAGGCGGTGTTCGGCATCCGCACCGTCATCGCCGACATGCTGAAGATGCCCTATAACCGGGTGCGGGTGGTCAAGACCACCATGGGCGGCTCCTTCGGCGGCAAGCAGGAGTGGATGCTGGAGCCGGTGTGCGCCGTGGTGGCCCGCCAGCTCAAGCGGCCGGTGAAGCTGGTGTATGACCGGGCGGAGACCATGCGCTCCACCTACTGCCGGGCCGCCATGCGGGGGGACGTGAAGGGCGTGTTCCGCAGGGACGGCACCATCCTGCGCCTGGAGATGGACGTGCTGCTGGACGCGGGGGCCTATATGGGCAACTCCGTGGACTATATCCGCGCCCCCTTCGGCAAGATGTTCCGCTGCTACCGGGTGCCCTACGGCATCCTGCGGGCCCGGGTTGTGTCCACCAACACCACGCCCTCCGGGGCCTTCCGCAGCTGGGGCGTGGCGGAGTACTATGTGATGATCGAGCACCTGCTCAACAAGGCGGCCCAGGCCCTGAATATGGACCCGGTGGAGCTGCGGGTGAAAAACGTCCTGCTGCCCGGCGAGGAGGACATCAAGATGCACCTGCCGGTGGAGGACGTGCGCACCCGGGAGTGCCTGCTGCGGGGGGCCGAGCGCTTCCAGTGGGCGGAAAAGCGCCGGGAGGACGAGGCCTTCAACGCCTCCAGCCACCGCTATAAGCGGGGCACCGCCGTGGCCTGCGGCGGCCACACCAATACTTACTACACCCGCTTCAAGGACTTTGCCGGCGTGGAGGCCCGCATGTGCGACGACGGCACGGTCCAGGCCAATGTGAGCATCCACGACCACGGCTGCGGCACCGTCCAGGCCTTCAAGATGATTCTGGCCGAGGTGCTGGAGATGCCGCCGGAGCTGATCCGCATGGGGGAGGCGGACACCGCCCACACCCCCTATGACTACGGCTGCTTCTCCAGCCGGAGCACCTTTGTGGTGGGCCGGGCGGTGCAGAACTGCGGCGAAAACCTGCGCCGGGAGATTTTGAAGTCGGCGGCCCTGATGCTGGAGGCAGAGGAGAGCGAGCTGTATCTGGAGGACGCCCGCGTCCGCCGCCGCGGACACCCGGAGGTGGCCCTGAGCTATCAGGAGGTGTCCCAGTGGACCATGCTCAACCTGCGGCAGGAGCTGTTTGCCCATGCCCGGCACCACAATGTCACCAACCCCGCCGTCACCGGCACCCACTTTGCCCATGTGGAGGTGGATACCTGGACGGGGCTGACCAAGGTGCTGGACTATCTGGCCGTCCACGACGTGGGACAGGCCATCAACCCCGCCATGTGCATCGCCCAGACCCAGGGCGCGGTGCAGATGGGCTGCGGCGCGGCCCTGCGGGAGCAGCTGACCTTCAGTCCGGACGGGCGCAGCGTCAGCAGCCTTTCCAAATATCACCTGATGAACGCGCCCGACCTGCCGGAGATCCAGGTGGAGCTGGTGCAGGACGGACCCTCCAAGGAGGGGCCCTTCGGCGCCAAGTCCATCGGGGAGATCGGCATGGTGCCGGTGGCCGCGGCGGTGGCCGGCGCGGTGAATCAGGCGCTGGACGCCGACCTGCAGGTCATCCCCATGGATCCTGACCGCATTATGGAATACATCACCAAGAGGGGGTATTGAGATGCAGCTGAACTTTTTTGTCAACGACGCCCCGGTGTCCCTGGAGGTGGACCCCCAGCGCCGTCTGCTGGACATTCTCCGGGAGGATCTGGGGCTGACCGGCACCAAGGAGGGCTGCTCCGAGGGTGAGTGCGGCGCCTGCACCGTCATCCTGGACGACCTGGCGGTCCACTCCTGCCTGACGCTGGCCGCCCAGCTTCAGGGCCGCCACGTGACCACCATCGAGGGGCTGGAGAAAAACGGCGAGCTGGACGTGCTCCAGCGGTGCTTTATCGAGGAAATTGCCATCCAGTGCGGCTTTTGCACCACCGGCATGATTATGTCGGCCAAGGCGCTGCTGCTGCACAACCCCAACCCCACGCCGGAGGAGATCCGCACCGCCCTGTCGGGCAACCTGTGCCGCTGCTCCGGATATGTTCAGATTGTCAACGCGGTCAGCCGGGCCGCCCGGGAGATGGGAGGGGAAGCATGAACACCGTCAGCTATATTCCCAAGACCCTGGAGGAGCTGGGCGAGGCCCTGACCCACCTGACCCCCAACAGCCTGGTGCTGGCGGGTGGGACCGATCTGGTGCTGCATATGCGCGCCAAGCACCTGGAGCCCGACGTCCTGCTGAGCCTGAGCGACATTCCCCAGCTGCGGGAGATCCAGGTCACGCCGGAGCAGGCCTCCATCGGCGCCATGGCCACCATGCACCAGGTGCAGCAGGCCCTGGACGGCCTGGAGGACCTTCAGGCCCTGGCCGACGCGGCGGGGGGCGTGGGCTCCCCCCAGATTCGCAACAAGGGGACCATCGGCGGCAACGTGGCCAACGCCTCCCCCGCCGGCGACACCCCGCCGGTGCTGTGGCTGCTGAACGCCCGGGCCGACATCATGAGCCCGGGGGGCGCGGTGCGCTCCATCCCGGTTCAGGAGATCCCCAAAAGCAGCGGCGGCTGCCAGCTGGCAGTGGGTGAGGTGATCCTCCGCTTCACCATTGACCGCACCGCCCTGCGGGGCTGGCGCACCGCCTTTGAAAAGCTGGGGCACCGCTCCCAGGTGACCATCTCCCGCATCGGCATGGCGATGGCCCTGCTTCAGGACGGGGACGGGGTGGTCCAGGACGCCCGGGTGGTAATCGGCGCCATCAAGCCCATCCCCTTCCCGCTGCCCGCGGCGGAGGAGGTGCTGCGGGGCAAAAAGCCCGATCCCGCGCTGGCTATCGCCATCGGCGAGACCTTCAAGGGCAACACCCGCCGGGCCTATAAGGAGGCGGCCGCCAAGGGCGTGGCCGAGGATGTGCTCCTGCGGTTCCAGAAATAACAGAAAATACGGCGCGCAGCGTTCAAAAAGCTGCGCGCCGTATTTTATACGCAATCCATATGACTGCGGCGGGCCGCTGTGCCCAGCCGCCCGGGCACAGCCCAAAAACGGATGCGCGGGATTATCGCCGCTCCCGCACATCCGAGCGCCCTACCAGATAGTCCAGACTGACGTCAAAGAAATCTGCGATGGCAATGAGTTTTGCGACCTCTGGATATGACTCTCCGTATTCGTAACCCTGGTAAGTGCGAAGCTTAACGGAGAATACATCCGCCAATTCCCGCTGTTTCAAATGCCGTTCATTCCGAAGCCCTTTTATGCGCTGAGAGAAATTTGGCATATTGTCCTCCTAAGACTTGACACGCGAATTATTTTCATATATCATAAAGACGTGAATAATTTGCATACGATGGAGAGAAGAGCGTGACATGGAAAAAGGATTTATCAACCTTTTTTTGGGAAATCCGGAAATCACCGATTATATAGAACAATATTTGGAGCAGAAATCAGACTATGTACAGGCCCGGCAGAGAGCGGTCGAACTGTCTGAGCGGCTTCAGGCCAGCTTAAGTCGGGAGCAGTGGGCGCTGTTCCTGGACTATGAGGCGGCACAAAACCGAGCGGGGCTTCTGGAAGTCAAAGGGTATTATTTATTTGGCCTTGGCCTGCGCCGTGAGCTGCTTCAAAGCCTGGATTTGTCATAGGAATGAGGGGTCGCCGGCCTATGGGCGGCCCCGCGCCTGTTTTTTGGCTCGGTCCGGCTTCACCGGTCATAGCCGATGTACTTCTCCAAAATATCCAGGGGCACCCGGCTGCCCTGCTCCTCGCCCACCTTGACAAAGCCGTATTTGGCGTAAAAGTGCTGGGCGTGTTGATTATAGGGGGCGCAGCGCAGCCGCAGCTTGTCCCGGCCCAGCGGGCGGTAGAAGGACACCGCCTGTCCGATGAGCTGTACCCCCAGGCTCTGCCCGCGGTACTGGGGGGCTATGTAGCAGAAGGGGATGTAGCCCGCGCCGTCCCCGCTGTACCGCTCCGGATCCAGCTGGAGCAGTCCAGCCAGGTCGTCCCCCGCCATGGCCGCCGTCACCCCCCAGGGGGTGCGGGACAGGTGCAGGGCCGCGTCCCGCACAAAGCCGTCCCCGTCAAAGGGGATGTCGGGGCCGTGGGTGGAGCGCCAGGCGTCGCGCCGGGCGTCCAGATACAGCGCCTGCTCCTGGGGCCAGGAGAGGGGGCGGTACCACAGGTTGACATCCGGCCGGCTGGCCCTATCCCTGCGCCACCAGCTCTGGCGGCCCAGGGTGGAGATGGCGGGATCCAGGTGGGAGGCGTCCCCCTCAAAGACGATGCGGAAGGCGGAGCCGTCCCAGTCCAGCCGGGTGACGGCGGTGTTTTCGCTGTGCCCCATGGTGTGCCATTCCTCGGGGGAGAGCCCCTTGATGTTGGCCAGCACCTGCCGGATGGCGGTGCCGTGGGAGAAGACCGCCGCGGTCTGGCCCGGATGGGCCCGGGCGATCCGCTCCAGAGCGGTGCACACCCGATTGCCCACCTCAGCCAGGCTCTCTCCGCCGGGGGCCCGCCAGCTGGGAGAGCTGCGGTTGAACAGGCCGATGCGCTCCGGATCAAAGCGGTAGACCTCGCCCCAGGGCTTGTCCTCCCAGTCCCCCATATGGACCTCCCGCAGCTGGGGGTCGGTGCGGAGCTCCAGCCCCCTGGGGCCGCAGACGGCCTGGGCGGTGGCCCGGGTGCGGTACAGGTCGCTGGAGTAGACGGCGTCTACGGGGATTTCCCGGAAGCGCTGCTCCAGCGCGGCAATCTGGCGCCGGCCGTTTTCCGTCACCAGGGCGTCGTACCAGCCGTGGATGCGGCGGTACAGGTTTCCCTCCGCCTCAGCGTGGCGGATCAGATAGATTGTTGTCATAGGGTTCCAGTCCTTTGTCTGTTGTGGGCGGTCATTGGTGTGCCTTCATTTCAAAATGGATCAGCAGGGAGAGCAGGGCCCGCAGCAGGACTACCGCGCCCAGGATGATCAGCTCGTTCAGGTCCCGCACCAGAACGGTTTTCAGGATCTCCGCCGCCATTTTGAATTCCAGGCTGGTGGCCAGCCCGTTTGCCAGTTCAAATTTTACGTCCTGGGGCACATGGGTGATCAGCCCCCGGACATAGTGCCAAAAGGCCCGCAGGGCGGAGACCGCCACCACGAAGATGCCCATAAGCTCGCACATGGAGATGATAGGGGGCAGGATATGGACGATCAATTCCTCCAGCATAGGGGGACCTCCCAATCAAAAATCACAGGGGCCAAAATACGCCCGACGGAAGGGCGGAGACTTGCCCCCGCCGCCGTTACCAGGGCTTCACCCCGCCGGTGAGCTGCGAGACCCGGGAGAGCCCCTGGCGGGCGGCAATGGTCCGCAGCCCCTCCCGCACCGCGATGGGGGCATAGGGGTCGGCAAACAGGGCGGTGCCCACCGCCACGGCGGAGGCCCCGGCCAGCATCAGCTGGGCGGCGTCCTCGCCCTTGGCCACGCCGCCCATGCCCAAAATGGGCAGGCCGGGGACCGCACAGGCCACCTCCCACACCATCCGCACCGCCACGGGCAGCACGGCGGGGCCGGACAGGCCGCCAGTGTTCATTTTCAAAATGGGCCGCCGGGTATTCACATCAATGCGCATCCCGCGGATGGTGTTGATGAGGGACAAGGCGTCTGCCCCGGCGTCGGCCACGGCTTTTGCAATCTCGGTGATATCGGTGACATTGGGGGACAGCTTCACCATCACCGGGACCTTTCCCGCATGGGCCTTGGCCACCTGGGTCACCTCGGCGGCCAGCTCGGGCCGGGTGCCGTAGGCCAGTCCCCCCGCCTTCACGTTGGGGCAGGAGATGTTCACCTCGATCAGGTCCACCCCCGCCGCCGACAGCTTTTCGCACATGATGCCGTACTCCTCCGGGGTGTTGCCGGAGATGTTGGCGATGACCTTGGTGTCAAACTGACGCAGGAAGGGCAGCTCCTCCTCAACAAATGCATCCACCCCGGGGTTTTGCAGTCCCACGGAGTTTAGGATGCCCATGGGCGTCTCCGCAATACGGGGGGCAGGATTTCCCTCCCGGCGGTGGAGGGTCAGGCCCTTGGCGCAGATGCCCCCCAGCTCGCCCAGGTTGTAAAACTGGTTGTACTCCCGGCCGAAGCCGAAGGTGCCCGAGGCCACCACCACGGGATTTTTCAGGGGCACCCCAGCCAGGGTGACGCTCATATCCACCGGGGGCAGGTGCTCCTCCGGGGCGGCGGGGCGGACGGAGCGGTCCGCCGGTTCAGGCCGGGCGGGGCCGAACTGATCCTCCGAGCCCCCGATGATGTCCCTGGAGAAGTTTTCCGCCTCCGGGAGATATGGAAACCGCTTGTCAGGCATCCCAGTCCACCTCCTTGGCATCAAACACCGGGCCGTCCTTGCACACGTGCTTCCGGGTGCCGTCAGTCATGTCGCAGGCGCACACCAGACAGGCCCCCACGCCGCAGCCCATGCGCTCCTCCATGGACACCTGGCAGGGCACGCCGAACGCCTGGGCCACCCTGGCCACGTTCCGCAGCATCAGCTTGGGGCCGCAGGCCAGGACGGCGTCGTAGTTCTTGTCCTGCTCCAGCTCCTGGCGCACCAGGGCGTCCACAAAGCCGTGATAGCCCAGGGAGCCGTCGTCGGTGGCCACCATCAGCTTAGCAGTCTCCCGTTCCAGCCAATCGGTGAGAATGGCCTTCTCCTGGGAGCGGAAGCCCACGATGGCGGTGGATTTTCCCGCCGTATACTGGGCGCAGCCCACCATGGGGGGCACACCGATGCCGCCGCCCACCAGCAGGTAGCGGCCCTCGGGCTTCATGGAAAATCCGTTGCCCAGCAGGCCCATCACGTCCACGCTGTGGCCCACGGGGCGGTTGGCCAGCCACTCGGTCCCCTCGCCCCGGGTTTCAAAGACGATGGTCAGCAGGTCCTCCGGCTCGTCCTCCTGGCAGGAACACACCGAGATGGGCCGGCGCAGAAGCAGGGAGTTCCCGCACCTGATGTGGACAAACTGGCCCGGCCCCTTCCAGGAGGTGCGGACCATGTCCCCCGTCTCCAGCACCATTAAAACGGCGTCGTGGCTGAGCCACTCCTTGGAGACGATTTTGCACTTGCGCTCTACTTTCAAAAAATCACACCCCTGTGATGATAGAATTTCAGACTGCGGCAGACGCTATTTTTCCCAGGGAGGCTTGGACTCCCGCTCCCGCCGGCGGTTCGGTTCGGGATTGGGGGTGGGACTGGGAGAGGGGGGAGCCTCCGGTTCCGGCGGCGGGTCCTCGGGAGCCCGGGACGGCTGGGAGGGAGGGTTAAGGAAAAATTCCGCCCGGCCGCAGTCCTCGCACCGCAGGATGTCCACCGTCAGCCACTCTGAAAAAAGGCCCTCCCGGTTCACCGGGCCGAACAGCCCCTCGGCCCCCAGCTGGAGCAGCTTGCGGCCATACTTCAGCATGGGACCGCCGCAGCGCAGGCAGGTCAGCTCAGTCGTTCGGGTCTCCCGGACGGCCTTGGCCCGCTTCTTCTGCTCTTCGCAATAGCGCGCCATCTCTTCCGGCTGCCGGGCGCGGCCGGATTTCAGCAGCACCTCCACCCGTTCCTGGTCCGGGGTGTCCTGATATTTTTCCCAGCAGTCCGGGCAGACCGGGTGGCGCACGTTTCCGCAGTACAGGCTGGTCCGGTCAAACAGCTTGAGCGTCTTTCCGCAAAACGCGCAGACTTCACGCATGCCGCCGCCCCCTTCATACCATTATACGATGGTCACAAACTGCTTGATGTCGTCCCGCATGGCGATGGCGGCGTCCCGGGCCGCCTGCTGGAAATCATGGCCGTCGCCCCCCGTCTTCTTCCAGGCGCACATGATCCCCCGGGAGGAGTTGACAATGGCCCCGTGGCCGTACTTGTCAAAGGCGTACTGCACATCGTCGGCGGTGCCGCCCTGGGCCCCGTAGCCGGGGACCAGGAAGAAGGTGTGCTCCAGCCGCTTGCGCAAAGCCCGGATGTCGGAGGGGAAGGTGGCCCCGGTGACCGCCCCGGCCATGGTGTAGCCGTACTTGCCCTCGGTGCCCTTGGCAATGCGCTCGTTCAGGTCCCCCATGGCCTGGTACACCAGCCGGTCCCCGGCCACCAGATCCTGCAGCTCGCCCGAGCCGGGGTTGGAGGTCTTCACCAGCACGAAAACGCACTTGTCCTCCTCCTTGGCGGCTTCCAGGAAGGGCTTGATGGAGTCGGAGCCCATATAGCCGTTGAGGGTGACGCAGTCGGCGTCGAAGGATTTGAACACCTGCCCCTCGATTTTGGCCCCGGACAGCCAGCCCTCGGCATAGGCGGAGGCGGTGGAGCCGATGTCTCCCCGCTTGATGTCGGCGATGACGAACAGGCCCTTGCTCTTGGCATAGGCGATGGTGCGCTCCAGCATCTCCATCCCCCGCCAGCCCAGGTTTTCATAGTAGGCGCTCTGGGGCTTGACGGCGGGGACAATGTCGCACAGGGCGTCAATCAGTCCCTTGTTGAACTGCCAGATGGCCTCGCAGGCCCCGGCCAGCCCCACGCCGTGCTCCTCAAAGGCGGCCTGGCGGATGTGTTCCGGCACATACTCGATGCGGGCGTCCAGCCCGGCCACCGTGGGGTTCTTCATAGCGCGGATTTTGTCCTGCAAAACGTCGAATGACATAACGATCTCCCTCTCTGGTTGAATCTAGGAATTGAAGCTGAAAAATTGGACCCTCTGTGCCCGGCCCCGGCGGGCCGGGCCTTGTGGGCGCGCTGCAAAGTTCAAACTTGGGAATCAGACATCGCGGTAAACGATCTGCCCCTTGACAATCGTATACTTCACCTTGCCCTTCACCTTCCGTCCGGCAAAGGGGGTGTTCCGGGCCTTGGAGGCGAACTGCTCGGGGTCGATGGTCCACTCCTCATCCGGGTCGAAAATGACCAGATCGGCGTCCGCCCCCAGGGACATGCGGCCCTTGGGCAGGTGGAGGATGTCGGCGGGGTTGGTGCTCATGCGGCGGATGATGGAGGGCATATCCATTTTCTTGGTGTGGTACAGGGCGGTGAGGGTGATGGCCAGCGAGGTCTCCAGGCCGATCATGCCGCTGGGGGCCCGGGTGAGCATGCGGGCCTTCTCCTCGGCGGAGTGGGGGGCGTGGTCGGTGGCGATGACGTCGATGGTGCCGTCCTTCAGCCCGGCGATGATGCCCTTGACATCCTTCGCGGTGCGCAAAGGCGGGTTCACCCGGGCCATGGCCCCCTGGGTGAGCACCTCGTCCTCGGTGAGGGTGAAGTACTGGGGGCAGGTCTCGCAGGTGATGGGGACGCCCTTTTTCTTCATGCGGCGGATGATATCCACGCTTTTGGCGGTGGATACGTGGCAGATGTGGACATGGGAGCCGGTCTCCTCGGCCAGCATGGCGTCCCGCATGACCATCAGTTCCTCGGCGATGGCGGGCCGCCCCTCCAGCCAAAGCTGGCGGGATACGCTGCCCTCGTTCACCGCCCGGCCCTCCACCATGGAGGTGTCCTCGCAGTGGCACAGCACGGGCAGACCCAGCCGCCCGGCCCGAATCAGCACGTCCCGCATCAGGTTGGCGTTGTCCACGTTGCACCCGTCGTCAGACAGGGCCACCGCCCCGGCCTTTTTCAGCGCCTCGGCGTCGGTGGGCTCCTCCCCCCGCAGGCCCTTGGACAGTGCGGCGATGGGGAACACCTGGACCCCGTTGGCCTGCCTTGCCCGGTCCAGGACATAGGAAACCTGCTCGGGGCAGTCCACCGTGGGGCTGGTGTTGGCCATGCAGGCCATGGAGGTGACGCCCCCCCGGGCTGCGGCGGCGCAGCCGGTGAAAATGTCTTCCTTATAGGTCAGGCCAGGGTCCCGCAGGTGGACGTGCATATCCACCAGCCCCGGGGACACCACCAGTCCGGCGGCGTCGAGAATCTCGTCGGCCTGGGCGGGCAGGCCCCGCTCCATCAATACAATTTTTCCGTCCTCCAAAAGCAGGTCCAACAGGGACACCGTGCCGGTTACCGGGTAGACCACCCGGCCGTTGCGAATCAAAAGTTTCATGGAAGTCCTCCAGATCCATCCAAAATGGAGAAATATTCCGGAAAATCCCGCCCCAAACAGGCGGGAATCCGGGAACAGCGGGCGATCTGCCCATCTCATATTCTAAACATAAATTATAGCGGAAAGGGCAGGATTTAGCAACGGATTTTTCACGGTTTCAGGGAAGAATAATGCTGCGCGGCCCGCGGCGCTTCGCGGGGCGCGGGGAAGGAGAAATGACCTATGATGTCAAGCAGCAGCTCAGGCAGCAAATTTATTATGGGCATGGCGGCCGGTATGGTGGCCGGAGCGGCGCTGGGGATGGCCGTGGCGCCCTCCCGCCGGCAGATCAGACGCGCAGCCCACAAGGCGGCTCAGACGGTGAACGAGGCCGTGGAAAATCTGGCCCAGGCCATCGACCTGTAACAAAACAGGCCGGGCAAACCGGTGTCCGCGCAAAAAAGCCGCCCAAAAGGCGGCTTTTTTGCGCATGACAGCTCGAAGAACTAAGCAATGGTCAGCGGGGGCAGGTCGGCGCGGGGCCGGGCGCTCATCTCCCAGAAGTGCAGCTCGTGGCGGGAGCAGGCGCGGAAAATCTCTTTGCATGCCTGGGCCCGCTCCGGATCCAGGTCCCGGCACACCGCATTGGTAAAGTCGGACCAGGATTTGCAAATGGCGTCATACCGGTTCCCGGCGTAATCGGCCACGAAGGGCCAGTAGGGGGTATCCTTCACCCCGGGGGAGCGGCGGATGAGTTCCCCGAAGATCCAGCCGTAGCTGAGCATGCAGGGCAGACAGGCCATCATGCACTCGGCGGCCCCCCGCCCATCCCGGGCGGCGGAGAGCATGCAGTCCACATAGGCCCGGTTTTCCGGGCGCAGGGGAAGGGGCTGAATCTCCTCGTCGGTGATGCCGTACCGCCGCAGGTAATACCGGCGGGTGGCGTCCTCACTCTCGTTGACAAAGGAGAGCAGGGAGTAGTAGTTGCGGATCTCCGCCATGTCCCGGGAGTGGATCATCCCCCAGGCGAACACCTTGGAGTATTCCCGCAGATACAGGCTGTCATCCACAATATAGCCCCGGAAGCAGTCCTCAGGCAGCGAGCCGTCGGCCACTCCCTTTAAAAATTCCGTCTCCAGGCAGGCCGCCCAGATGGGCAGGCTGTCCTGGATGCATTCTTCCAGAAAGGTCATCTCCGGCTTCCTCCTATGGCGTTTTTGATGGTGTTCAGGGGCAGGGCCAGCAGAATGGCTGTGGTGGCGATGCCCTCGGGAATCTTGCAGGACAGGTGATAGGTGATGCTGTATCCCCAGGCCCCCCAGCCGTCCCAGGCGTTCTGGGAAAAGAAGATAACGCCGGAGAGCATCTGGCCCAGAAAGCGCAGCAGGATGGCCAGCAGCACCCCCGCCAGCACCTTCCCTTTTTTGTCGCTGCCGAAAATCCCGGCATAGCCCAGGGCGGAGAAGGCTACCAGGTGCTCCACGAAGATCTGGGCCCAGTGGACGGGGGCCCAGGCGGGAATCAGGAAAATGGCCAGGATCCCGGTGACCCAGCCGGTGACGCAGGCTAAGCGCCAGTCATAGGTGAGGGCCAGCAGCATCAGGGGGATCCAGGAGCCCGGGCTGATGGCCGCCCCGGTGGGCAGATAGAAGAGAAAAGAGCCCAGCACCAATGTGGCCGCGCACATCAGGCCGCCGTAGCACAAAGCCCGGGTGTTCAGGCGCAGCCCCCGGCACAGCCAGGCGGTGACGGCCAGATAGCCCGCCGTGAACACGGCGGTGACAGTCAGGGAGATCATCCTGCAAACTCCCCCTGCAAATCAAAGAGGTGGTCCAGGGGCCCCTTTCCTTTCCCCAGGTCCAGCATGGAGGCCAGCGCCCCGGAGAGATAGGCCTTGGCCCGCTCCACGGCGTCGTCCAGGCCATACCCCTTGGCCAGGTTGGAGGCGATGGCGGAGGACAGGGTGCAGCCGGTGCCGTGGGTGTTGGGGTTGTCAATGCGGCGGCCATAGAACCACTTGGCCCCGCCGGCACGCCACAGCAGATCGTTGGCGTCGTTTAAGTCGTGGCCCCCCTTGCACAGCACGGCGCAGCCATAGGTCTCGCTGATGGCCCGGGCGGCCCGCTCCATATCGTCGGGACAGGAGATGGTCATGCCCGAGAGGACCTCCGCCTCCGGAATGTTGGGGGTGAGGACGGTGGCCAGGGGGAGGAGCAGCTCCTTCAGGGCGGCCACCGCGTCCTCTGAAATCAGGCGGTCCCCCGAGGTGGCCACCATCACCGGGTCCACCACCAGCTTGTCCACCCGGTACTCCTTCAGCTTTTGGGCAATGACCTGGATCAGCGGCACGCTGGATACCATGCCGGTTTTCACTGCGTCGGGTACGATGTCGGTAAAGACACAGTCCAGCTGCTCGGCCAGGAATTCAGGGGTTACCTCCATAATGCTTTTGACGCCGGTTGTATTCTGGGCCACCAGGGCTGTGACCGCACTCATGGCATAGACGCCGTTGGCGGTCATGGTCTTGATATCGGCCTGGATTCCGGCGCCTCCGCTGGGGTCGGTCCCAGCGATCGTCAATGCTGTTTTCATACTGTTGCTCCTTTCTTGTTTGAACCGCATTGAAGTTTTATAGCGCGGCGGCAGGTGGTGCCCCCAAGACGCCGCGTCGCCAGGGCGCGCCGCCCGCGAGAAGAGGGGGAGCGCCCGTGTCGAAAAGGGAAGAGCTGCACACAGGGGAAGGGGACAGGCCCGCCCCCACTACCCCAGCTGCGCCAGGAAGGCGGCGTCGTCCAGCCGGGGAAGATACCAGTCGCATACCGCCCGCAGCGCCTCCTGGTCCGCCTGCGCGGAGGGGTCGTACACCCCGGCTACCAGAAAGCCCGCCTCCTTGGCGGTTCGGGCGGCGTGGAGGGCGTCCTCAAAGACCAGGGTGCGCGCCGGCGCGCTGCCCAGGCTGCGGGCGGCGGCCAGGTACAGATTGGGGCCGCGTTTGGAGCCGTACTGCAGGGAGCTGAAAGCAAAGAGAAAGTGCTTCCACAGCCCCAGGCGGACCATGGCGTCCCGGGCCTGGAAGGCCTCGCTGGCTGTGGCGATGCCGCAGGGGACGCCCAGGGCGGCCAGCCGCTCCAGCAGCCTGTCCGCCCCCGGCTTCATGGGGACCCGCTCCCGGTATTCCACGGTGACCAGCTCGTTGATTCCCGCCATCAACTGCTCGGGCGTACAGGGGAGGCCGAAGCGCGCTGCCAGATATTCCGCGGCCTCCCGGCGGCCCATCTCCTTGATGTCCTCCGCCAGATGCGCCGGGGGCGAAGCGCCGAACTGCCGGACCAGGTCCCCGGGGGCCCGGTCCCAGATGTCCATGGAGTCGGTGAGGGTGCCGTCCAGGTCAAAAATCGCCCCCTCCAGCCTCATCCCACCACCTCCGCAAGCAGGGCGCGCAGGGTGCGGGCCGCCTGTTCCGGGTCGGGCTGGGCGTAGAGGGCGGAGACCACCGCCGCGCCCTGGATGCCGCTGCCCGCCAGCTGTTTCACGTTACTGGGCCCGATGCCCCCGATGGCCGCCACCGGAATGTCCACCGCGGCACAGATGGCCCGCAGGGTGTCAAAGCTGACCGCGCCGGCGTCCCCCTTGGTGCCGGTGGGGAACACCGCCCCCACCCCCAGATAGTCCGCCCCGGCCGCCTGGGCCCGCAGGGCCTGCTCCACCGTGTGGGCGGAGACGCCCAGAATTTTGTCCGGGCCCAGCCGGGCCCGGGCCTGCCCGGCCTCCAGGTCGTCCTGGCCCACGTGGACGCCGTCGGCCTGAATCCGAACGGCCAAATCCACATCGTCATTGAGGAGGAAGGGCACGCCGTACCGGCGGCACAGGGCCTGGATCTCCCGGGCCTCGGCCTCCAGCGCATCCCCGGACAGGTGTTTCTCCCGCAGCTGCACCATGGTGGCGCCCCCGCGCAGGGTGGCCTCCACCTGCTGGGCCAGGGTTTTCTCCTCCAGCCAGGTGCGGTCGGTGACGGCGTATAAAAGCAGGCTGTGTCTATCGAATTTCATACTTGGCTCCTTTTTCCAGAGTTTCCCCGTCCATGCAGAAGATGGCGTCGATGATGCGGGTGCGGTAGGAGGCGTTGCCCTCGCCGGGGGCCAGCCTGGACCAGGCCAGTTCGCCCGCCAGCCCCATGGAGGCCACGGCGGCGGCGGCGGCCTCCAGCGGCCGGTCCGGGTTGGCCGCCAGATAGGCGCACACCAGGGCGGACAGCTGACAGCCTGTGCCGGTGACCCGGCCCATCTCGGGCCGGCCGTTGCGGATGACATAGCAGGCCGCCCCGTCAGACACCAGGTCGATGGCCCCGGTGACGGCGGTTACGGCCCCCAGGCGGGCGGCGGCCTGCCGGACGAAGCCGGCCGCGTCCTCCAGGTTGTCCTCCGTCACCGCGTCGGCCAGGTTGGCGTCCACCCCGCGGGTGTCGCCGGAGCCGGACAAAATGGCCTTGAGCTCCGACATGTTGCACCGCACCGCGGAGAAGCGGATCTCCTCCAGCAGCTGCCGGGCGGCGGCGGTGCGCAGGGTGCTGGCCCCCGCACCCACCGGGTCCAGCACCACCGGATGGCCCAGGTCGTTGGCCCGCCGCCCGGCGGAGCGCATGGAGGGGATGGTGCGCTGATTCAGGGTGCCCAGGTTCAGGGTCAGCCCGGCACACAGGGCGGTGATCTCCTCCACCTCCTGGACGTCGTCGGACATGATGGGGCTGCCGCCGCAGGCCAGCAGCACGTTGGCCACGTCGTTGACGGTGACATAGTTTGTAATGTTGTGAATCAGGGGGGCGTGCCGCCGGACATTTTCCAGGCAGGTGCCGAGCATAGGGGGTTCCTCCTTGCAAACAAAAATACCGCGGGCTGTCCATCCCATAGGAAGGACGCCCGGCGGTATGGGCCGGCAATACAGATCTCCCTACGTTGGCATTACCCAAATCAGGTCACAGGTCGAAGCGCACAGCTTC
>JAHYYS010000016.1:8917-37247 GCA_019424865.1 bacterium | reverse complement strand
ACTCCCAGTCGGGCAAGGGCGGCGCCGCCTATATCATGGAGCACAACTTCGGCTATGACCTGCCCAAGGCCATGCACCCCGAGTTCGGCCACATCGTCCAGGTGGAGACCGACCGGGTGGGCACCGAGATCCAGCCCCAGCGCATTCTGGAGCTGTTCCAGCAGGAGTATATCGAGGCCAAGGAGCCCTATCGGCTGCTCAGCCACGCCTTTGAGGAGACCATCGACAGCGAGGGCCACTCCCACGTGGCCTTCAAGGGCACCCTCCAGCACACCGACACCATCTTTGCGGTAGCCGGCGAGGGCAACGGACCCATCGACGCCTTCTTCAACGCCATCAAGGACGAGAAAATGGCCCACTTCACCTTCCTGGATTACAAGTCCCACGCCATTACCGACGGCTCCGACTCTCAGGGCGTGGCCTACATCCTGCTTCAGGATCAAAAGGACGGCAGGAAGTACTGGGGCGTCGGCCTGTCCCACAACATCAACCTGGCCCCCCTGCGCGCCATCCTGTCCGCCATCAACCGCTCCAAGCGGAAGTGAGGCAGGCTCTCTTATCCTTTCCAGTGTCAGAAATCCGCCCGCCGGCTCTGTTTGCCGGCGGGCGGATTTTGATGTTCCCGGCCTGGTTCTCCTGAGAAAGCGCCCAAAAACAGACAATCCGGATCCATAATGCAGTCCATTTTGCCCCCGGAGACACGGGTGAATGTCCTTTCTCCAGGGGCAATTCCATGGTTAAACTTATTTTTACCGGAAAAACACCAGCATTCCCCATTGATTGTCGCCCGAAAAAGAGTTAAGATAGGAGAAAACACGCGCAACGAGGTGACAAGTCTATGCCAAAGACCGCCGATACCGCTCCAAAGGCGGCCGCCAAGGCCCCTGCCCGCATGTCCAAGAAGGATCCCCTCACCCCGGAACAGCTTCACGCTGTCGACGCCTGGTGGCGGGCCGCCAACTATCTGTCCGCCTGCCAGCTGTATCTGCTGGACAATCCCCTGCTGCGGGAGCCGCTGAAGCCGGAGCACCTGAAGCAGCAGCTTGTGGGCCACTGGGGCACCTGCCCGGGGCAGAATTTTATCTATACCCACTTAAACCGGGCCATCGTCCGATACGACCTGGATATGATCTATATCTGCGGCCCCGGCCACGGGGGCAACGCCGTGGCGGCCCAGGACTATCTGGACGGCTCTTACAGTGAAATCTATCCCAACATCAGCCAGGATGCGGAGGGGATGAAGAAGCTGTTCCGCCAGTTCTCCTTCCCCGGCGGCATCCCCTGCCACACCGGCCCCCAGACGCCCGGCTCCATCAACGAGGGGGGCGAGCTGGGCTACTCCCTGGCCCATGCCTTTGGCGCGGTGATGGACAACCCCAGTCTGATTGCCGCCTGCGTGGTGGGCGACGGCGAGGCGGAGACCGGCCCCCTGGCCGCCGCCTGGCACTCCAACAAATTTTTAAACCCCATCACCGACGGGGCGGTGCTGCCTATCCTCCATCTCAACGGCTTCAAGGTATCCAACCCCACCATTCTCTCCCGCATCACCCACGAGGAGCTGGAAATGTTCTTCAAGGGCTGCGGCTGGGAGCCCCGCTTTGTGGAGGGCATCGAGCCCATGGCCATGCACCAGAAGATGGCCGCCGCCCTGGACTGGGCCATCCGGGAGATCCAGCGCATTCAGGAGTATGCCCGCACCTCCGGGGACCCCGCCCGCCCCCGCTGGCCCATGATTGTACTGCGCTCTCCCAAGGGCTGGACCGGTCCCCAGGAGGTGGACGGCAAGGCGGTGGAAGGGAGCTGGCGCTCCCACCAGATCCCCATTCCCGTCCACGACGGCCGGCCGGGCCGGGTTCAGGAGCTGGAGCGCTGGCTGCGCAGCTACCGGCCGGAGGAGCTCTTTGACGAATCGGGGGCACCGGTGGCCGAGCTGCAGGAGTTTGCCCCTGTGGGCGAGCGGCGGATGGGGGCCAACCCCCACGCCAACGGCGGGCTGCTGCTGCGGGACCTGCGGGTGCCCGATTTCCGGGCCTATGCCATGGAGGTGCCCCAGCCCGGCGGCGTGGAGGCGGAGGACATGGCGGTACTGGGCAGCTATGTGCGGGACGTGATCAATCTGAATCTGAGCGCCCGGAATTTCCGCATGTTTGCGCCGGACGAGACTGCGTCCAACCGCCTGTCCCAGGTCTTTGAGGCCACCGGGCGGCGGTGGGAGGCGGACATCGACCCCAGATCGGACGATCATCTCTCCCCGGACGGCCGGGTGATGGACTCCGCCCTGTCCGAGCACCTGTGTCAGGGCTGGCTGGAGGGCTATCTGCTCACCGGACGCCACGGCTTTCTCAACAGCTATGAGGCCTTTATCCGCACGGTGGACTCCATGGCCTCCCAGCACGCCAAGTGGCTGAAGGTGGCCCGGCAGCTGCCCTGGCGGCACTCCATCGCCTCGCTGAACTATGTGCTCACCTCCAACGTATGGCAGCAGGATCACAACGGCTTCACCCACCAGGATCCGGGATTTCTGGACCACGTGGCCAACAAGAAGGCCGATGTGGTGCGCCTGTACCTCCCCCCTGACGCCAACTGCCTGCTCAGCTGCTTCGACCACTGCATCCAGAGCCGCAACTATATCAACGTCATCATCGCCTCCAAGCTGCCCCGGCCCCAGTGGCTGAGCATGGACGAGGCCATCAAGCACTGTACCCACGGCATCGGCATCTGGCAGTGGGCCTCCAACGACCAGGGGTATGAGCCCGACGCGGTGCTGGCCTGCTGCGGGGATACCCCTACCCTTGAAACCCTGGCCGCCGTCACCATTCTGCGGCGCTATCTCCCCCAGCTGAAGATCCGGGTGGTCAACGTGGTGGACCTGATGAAGCTCCAGCCCCGCAGCGAGCACCCCCACGGCCTCACCGACGAGGACTATGACGCGCTGTTCACCACCGACGCCCCCATTATCTTCGCCTTCCACGGCTATCCCACCCTGATCCACGAGCTGACCTATCGCCGACACAACAAGAATCTCCATGTGCGGGGCTATAAGGAGGAGGGCACCATCACCACCCCCTTCGACATGCGGGTGCGCAACGACATCGACCGCTTCCATCTGGTGATGGACACGGTAAAGCGCCTGCCCCAGCTGGGCAACAGCGCCTCCTATCTGATTCAGGAGATGAAGGACAAGCTGGTGGAGCACAAGCAGTACATCACCACCTACGGCCAGGACCTGCCTGAGGTGCGGGACTGGAAGTGGAACGGCGGCATGGGGAACGGCTGACGTTCCCCCGCCCGGTTCGGCATAAGCCCAAAAAGTCCCCCGGCGCGGCGGATACGCTCCGCGCCGGGGGACTGCTGTCTCAAACACCTGATTCCAGCTTGTCAAAAGAGGCGTGCCACTTTGCAAAAGTGGCACGCCTCAGCGTGTCAAAAAAGCCCTCCTGCAAGGAGTTCCGCCGTCGGCAGACGGCGGAATAAAATGAAATCCAGTCATTTCCGAGGACATGTGCCTGGGAAATGACACCTCTCACGAAATTTTGGGCGACAATTTCCCAAGAAATCGAGCCTGAAATTTCGTGCGGCCTACTCGAAAAAGTGGCTTGTCAATTTCTATCAATTGACAAGCCACTTTTTCGACAGTCTCAGGCGTGCCGCTTTTACAAAGCGGCACGCCTCTTTTTCCGCAATCTTATTTGTCGTTCTCGTGGAGCTTCTTCCCCACCTGGGCGATGACCTGCAGCATGGTCAAGGCCGCAAGGCGCTCGGTGCAGCCGGTGGGGTCATAGGCCGGGGCCACCTCCACCAGATCCATGGCCACCACCTTGCCCGTCTGGCAGATGGCCTTGAGCATATCCATGCTCTCGTCATAGGTGATGCCGCCGGGCAGCGGAGAGGCGGCGCCGGGGGCCAGTGTCATATCGTAGCCGTCGATGTCAAAGGTGATATAGTAGGCCTCGGCGTCGGGGATCTGGTCCAGGACATACTGCACGCCCTTGTCGTGCAGCTCCCGGGCGGAAATCAGCCGGCTGCCGTAGGCGCGGGCGTCGTCATAGTCGCTGCGCTTGCCGCTGCCCATTCCCCGCAGGCCGATCTGCACCATTTTCCCGATGTGGTCCATCTCGGACAGGCGGCGCATGGGGCTGCCGTTTCCCTGGGCCAGGGGGCCCACGTGGTTGGTCCAGTCCAGATGGGCATCAAACTGGATGATGCAGATCTCCTTGCCATACTCCGACAGGGCCCGGCCCACCGGGATGCTGACGGAGTGGTCGCCCCCCATGACAATGGGGATGGAACCGGCCCGGATGATGCGCCGCACCGCCCGCTCGATACAGGTGAAGGAGTACTCCCGGTCGCCCTGGAGCACGTCGGCATCTCCGCAGTCGGCAATGGTAATGGGGGCGGCCAGCATCTGCTCGTCGGCCTCGTAGTCATAATAGCCCACGTCGCCCCGGCCATACTGGGTGGAAGCCTCCCGGATGCGGCGGGGGCCCATGCGGGCGCCGCTTAAAAAGCCCACGCCCATGTCATAAGGCACACCCAGAACGCCGAAGTCGGCCTTCAGTTCATCCAGATCCAGACAAATGGGGTATCTGCCAAAGGAACAAATGCCGGTGATAGGCTGGCTGATCAATTCAGGACGCATAACATATCCTCCTTCACAAAACATCGGCGAATCGGTTTATACCGTGGAATTCCGACAGGATCTTGTTCTCCTGCGGCTGTAATGCTATTATATCAGACCGCCCGCGTTTTGCAATCCCGGAAAAAAAGCGTATCTGTCCCCTTGCTTAATAAAAATAACGGAAATTCTCCTTCTTCCTGCATTTCTTATCCGCACAAAAGGGCTGTTCCGGCCCGGGTTGGCCTGAGCCGAATTTTGTGCTATACTGAATTTTAAATATATCCCCGCGCTTCCGCCGTGCGCCGGATGCCGGGACAACGGGAGGAAACAGACCTATGTCCGACCAATGGATTCGCACCCGCATGCTGATTGGAGATACGCCCCTTGCCCGCCTGGCCGCCGCCCGGGTGGCCGTGTTTGGTGTGGGCGGCGTGGGCGGCTTCTGCGTGGAGGCCCTGGCCCGGGCCGGCGTGGGGGCGCTGGACCTTTATGATGACGACACGGTGGCCGAGAGCAACCTGAACCGGCAGATTATCGCCCTCCACTCCACCCTGGGCCAGCCCAAGGCGGAGGTGATGGCCCGGCGGGTGCTGGACATCAACCCCGCCTGCCGCGTGCGTGCGGTGCGGATGTTCTATCTGCCGGAAAACGCGGACCAGGTGGATCTGACCCAGTACGACTATGTGGTGGACGCGGTGGACACCGTATCCGCCAAGCTGGAGCTGGTGACAAGGTGTACCGCCTTACAGATAAAAATTATCAGCGCCATGGGCTCGGGAAACAAGCTGGACCCCTGCGCCTTCACGGTCACCGACCTGAGCAAGACCCAGGGCTGTCCGCTGGCCCGGGTGATGCGCAAAGAGCTGCGCCGGCGGGGCATCTCCCACCTGAAGGTGGTCTATTCCCGGGAGGAGCCCCTCTCCCCCGCTCAGCCGCCGGAGGAGGATGCCGCCGGGCAGGACACCCGGCCCGAATCCTCCGCCCGGCGGGCCGTCCCCGGCTCTCTCTCCTGTGTCCCGGCCGCCGCCGGGCTGGTGCTGGCCAGCGCTGTCATCCGGGAGCTGGGGGGATTCTGATTGGACTGGCGGGGGCTTCAGCTCTCGTCAGCCCCCCAGGGCTCCAGCGACCAGCCCAGGCTCTCCCCCAGCAGGAAAGGGCCGTTATAGACGTAGTAGCGGTAGGTGTTTTCTCCCCACAGGAGCTCTTGCATGACCACCTTCTGGCCCTGCCACTCTCCCACCGTCTCCGGGCAGGCGGTCAGACCCAGGAAGAAGAATCCCCACAGCAGCACCGAATACACGGCCAGCGCGATCCCCGCCTTGGCCAGCCGCCTGAGCCACCGCCGGGGAATATGCCGCCCGCCGTACCGGGCGGTGGCCACCAGCAGGGCGATGGACAGCAGTACCAGCAGCCAGATCGGGTCAGTGGTCAGCCAGCTGCGCAGGCGGAGGTCATATGCCTCTGCGAGCTTGGGCCCTCCCCACAGGATGAGTATGCACAGCAGGCAGCCCGCCGTCAGCGGCAGGAGCACCTTGCGGGACTTCGGCTCCCGCACCACCAGCCAGAGGTCGGCCCCCAGGGCGGGCAGCCACAGGATGGCGGCGTACTCCCCCACCAGAATGAGCAGGAACACCGGCAGCAGGATCCAATCTTCCATCTCTTACTCCCCCTTCCCGTCCCCGTCGGGGACGAATTCCAAAATGTCCCCCGGCTGGCAGTCCAGGGCCTTACAGATGGCCTCCAGGGTGGAAAAGCGCACCGCCCGGGCCTTGTTGTTTTTTAAAATGGATAGGTTGGCCATGGTGATGTCCACCTTCTGGGACAGTTCCCCCAGGGACATCTTTCGCCTGGCCATCATCACGTCCAGGTTTACAAGGATTGCCATACCGCCGCCTCCCTCAGATAGTCAGGTTCTGGTCCTCCTGGAGCTCCGCCGCCTGACGGAACAGGGCGGACATGACCAGGAAGAGCAGGCCCGCCATAAAGAAGGCGGGGACGAACAGGGCGGTATAGGTGAACAGAGGGGCCAGGTTCCGCTCTGCCCACAGCCACAGGGCCAGCCGCACCAGGGCCGCGCCCGAAATGAGCCAGCAGCACACCGCTGCCCGTCTCAGGGCGTTGGCGTTGGTCATGCGGAAGGGGTCCCCCTTCAAAATGGTGTCCAATACCAGCTTTGCCTGCCACAGGATCAGGGCGGTGCAGATCCCGCACAGCCACAGAAACGCCGTGATGAAGGCGGCCGCCCCGTCTGTCCACACGCCCCATAGGCTCCCGGCAAAATACATGGGCAGGGACTGGAAGCCCTGCCCCTCGTATCCAGGCAGGCTCAGGGCCGCTCCCAGGGCCCGGCGCACCATATCCGGCCCTCCGTCGGAGAGCAGGCCGGCGACGCCGGGCACCAGCAGCAGGCAGAGCAGATTGCAGATCAGTGTCAGGATGACCAGCACGCGCAGTGCGCCTGCCAGCCGACTGGACGCGGCAGTTTTCATACAACCTTCCTCCTCCCGGCCGGTGTCTCTCTGGATTCCGACCGTTTTTTTGTTTGATTGCAGCTCAAGTCTAGCACCCCAGGTTTTGATTGTCAATATATTTTTATTGTTTTTCGATAAATCCGAAGCAGGCAGAACCGAATGGTCCGCCGGTGCCGCACCCGGGCGCGCCGCTTTTTCCCCGCCGTTCCCCCGCAAAGAAAGGGGTTGACAAGGGGAAAAAACTGTGGTACATTGCCGTTACTGCGATGAAAAGGATGCCAAGCGCGGCGTCAGCCCTGCCCAGAGAGCCCCCGGCCGGTGTAAGGGGGAGAGGGTCCCGCGTAAAATTACCCCTTGGAGCAGCCGCTTGAACAGCCGGATGCCGGCCCAGTAGAGGACAGGCCGGGCTTGCGCCCGTTACAGCGCTGGAGTCTCCAGACTCGCTGAGGCCGCTTTCGCGAGGAGGCGGCGCTTCAGAGGTGGTACCGCATGTTTTCGTGCCCTCTGTCCCCGTGGCGGGACAGAGGGTTTTTCATGAAATAAGGAGATGTTTCCCTTGTCAAGCAAGCAAAAGGGCCCGCTGCTGGTATTCCTGGCCGCTGTTTTTTACAGCATCGGCGGGCTGTGCATCAAGGTCATTCCCTGGGGCGGCATGGCCATCAACGGCGGCCGGACCGCCATCGCCCTGGTGGTCATCGGCGGCTATCTGCTGGCCATCCGCCACCGCCCCCGGCTGAATCGCTGGGTGATGCTGGGGGCCCTGTGCGTGTGCAGCACCAACATTCTGTTTTCCGTGGCCAACAAAATGACCACCGCGGCCAACGCCATCGTGCTGCAGTTCACCGCCCCAATTTTTGTCATGCTGCTCTCCACCCTCTTCTTCCGGCGCCGGCCCGCACGGCTGGATTTGGCGGCCTGCGCGGTGGTGCTGGGGGGCATTGTCCTGTGCTTTGCCGACAGCCTGTCCGGGGGCGGCCTGGCGGGGGACGTGCTGGCCCTCCTCTCTGGTCTGACCTATGCCGGCGTGTTTCTGATGAACGACATGCCCGACAGCGACGCCATCTCCTCCGTCTTTTGGGGCGACGTGATCAGCGCCGTAGTGGGCCTGCCCTTTGTGGCTCTGGAGACGGATTTTTCCCTTGTCCCCATGGTCAGTCTGCTGGTGCTGGGGGTCTTTCAGGTGGCGGTGGCCTATATTCTGCTGACCGTCGGCCTGAAAACCACGCCCGCCGTCACGGCCAGCCTGGTCTCCGGCATCGAGCCGGTGCTCAACCCCATTCTGGTGGCGGTGTTCTACCGGGAGCACATGGGGGCCTTGTCCCTGGCCGGCGCTGCCGTTGTGATTTTGGGCGTGGTTGGGTATAATGTCCTGCGGGGCATCCAGGAGCGCAGGGCGCACACGGCGGAACGCACCGCGGCATGACCTGTCCCGTTTTCTGGGTGGAGCCCGCGTTTTTCCTGCTGTTCGGGCTGTTTCACCTGCACCGGATCTGGGGGCTGGCGGATCGAAGGGGCTATGCCTCCTTCTGGCTGAATGTGCTGGAAAACCGGGGCCCGCTCTACTGGCTCCTGATGGCCGTTCTGATCTGTCTGTGTGTCTCGGGCCTGGTTCTCTTCTTCCGCAGCCGCGGCCGCGGCCCGAAGCGGTACTGGATCTATCTGGCGGGCGGCGGATATGTGCTGTTTGATCTGTTTGCCATCGCCGTGGGCCTCAGGCCCTGGCTGGCGCTGCTGCGGTGGATGTTTGATGTAAACAACCCCGTGTGGAACTGGCTTTGGGGCGGGTTCGCCCTGATGGGACTGTTCTGCTTTCTCTATGGCGTTTTCCTGCTGAAAACCAAGTGCAGAAAATCATAATCATAATAAAGGAGTAAGATCGATGACCTGTTACGAAGAACTGAAAGCCCGCGGACTCATTGCCCAGGTGACCAACGAGGAGGAGATCTCCAAAATGGTCAACGAGGGGAAGGCCGTGTTCTACATCGGCTTTGACCCCACTGCCGACTCCCTGCATGTGGGCCATTTTATGGCCCTGTGCCTGATGAAGCGGCTGCAGATGGCGGGCAACAAGCCCATCGCCCTCATCGGCGGCGGCACCGGCTATATCGGCGACCCCTCCGGCCGCACTGACATGCGCAGCATGATGACTCCCGAGACCATCCAGCACAACTGCGACTGTTTCAAAAAGCAGATGGAGCGCTTCATTGAGTTCGGCCCCGACAAGGCCCAGATGGTCAACAACGCCGACTGGCTGCTGAAGCTCAACTACATTGACCTGCTGCGGGAGGTGGGCGCCTGCTTCTCCGTAAACAACATGCTCCGGGCCAAGTGCTATGAGCAGCGCATGGAGAAGGGCCTGTCCTTCCTGGAGTTCAACTATATGATCATGCAGTCCTACGACTTCTACTACCTGTTCCAGCACTACGGCTGCAACATGCAGTTCGGCGGCGACGACCAGTGGTCCAACATGCTGGGCGGCACCGAGCTGATCCGCCGCAAGCTGGGCAAGGACGCCCACGCCATGACCATCACCCTGCTGCTCAACTCCGAGGGCAAGAAGATGGGCAAGACCGCCAAGGGCGCCGTGTGGCTGGACCCCAACAAGACCTCTCCCTATGAGTTCTATCAGTACTGGCGCAACGTGGGGGACCAGGACGTGCTCAAGTGCCTGCGCATGCTCACCTTCCTGCCCATGGAGCAGATTGACGAGATGGACAAGTGGGAGGGCAGCCAGCTGAACACCGCCAAGGAGATCCTGGCCTATGAGCTCACCTCCCTGGTCCACGGCGAGGAGGAGGCCAAAAAGGCCCAGGACGCCGCCAAGGCCCTGTTTGTGGGCGGCGGCGACATGAGCAACGTGCCCACCACCACCCTGACCACTGAAAACCTCACCGATGGGTCCATCGGCATCTTGGACATGATGGTCACCTGCAAGCTGGCCCCCTCCAAGAAGGAGGCCCGCCGTCTGGTGGAGCAGGGCGGCGTGGAGGCCAACGGCGAGAAGGTCGCCGCCGCCACGGTCAGCTACACCGCCGCCGACTTCCAGGGCGAGGGCCTGATGCTGAAAAAGGGCAAAAAGGTGTTCCACAAGGTGCAGATGTAACGTTTCTCCTGGTTCCAACGCGATAAATAATCGGGATGAAGAAGCAGGTCCGGACGCTGAACCGCGTCCGGACCTGCTTTTCTTATCACAATTCCAAAAAGAGACTGCCCGGTCAGATGCGCGCCACGCCCGTCCGGCGGGCGGCCTCAGCCACGGCCTTGGCCACGGCAGGTCCCACCCGCTTGTCGAAGGCGGCGGGAATGATGTAATCGGCCGACAGCTCCTGGTCGGAGATCAGCCCGGCCAGCGCCTGGGCGGCGGCCATCTTCATCTCCTCGTTAATGTCGCTGGCCCGCACGTCAAAGGCACCCCGGAACACCCCGGGGAAAGCCAGCACGTTATTGATCTGGTTGGGATAGTCGCTGCGTCCGGTGGATACCACAGCCGCGCCGCCCGCCTTGGCGTCGTCGGGGAAGATCTCCGGCGTGGGGTTGGCGCAGGCAAAGACGATGGCGTCCCGGTTCATGGTCCTGACCATCTCCGTGGTCACGGTGCCGGGGGCGGACACACCGATGAACACATCGGCCCCCACCAGCATGTCGGCCAGGGAGCCCGCCTTCTTCTCCAGGTTGGTCACCTGGGCCATCTCCTCCTTGATCCAGTTCAGGCCCTCCCGGCCGGCGTAAATGGCCCCCTTCCGGTCGCACATGGTGATATCCCGGAAGCCGGCGGACAGCAGCAGCTTGACAATGGAGATGGCCGCGGCCCCGGCGCCCGAGGTGACCACCTTGACCTCCTCCTTCTTCTTCCCCACCACCTTCAGCGCGTTCTGAAGGCCGGCCAGCGTGATGATGGCGGTGCCGTGCTGGTCGTCATGGAAGATGGGGATGTCGCACTTTTCCTTCAGCTTGCGCTCGATTTCAAAGCACCGGGGGGCGGCGATGTCCTCCAGGTTGATGCCGCCGAAGGAGCCGGAGATGTTATAGACAGTCTGAACGAATTCGTCCACGTCCTGCGTTTTGACACACAGTGGGAAGGCGTCCACTCCGCCGAAGGCCTTGAACAGCACGCACTTGCCCTCCATCACGGGCATGCCCGCCTCGGGGCCGATATCCCCCAGCCCCAGCACCGCGGAGCCGTCAGTAATCACGGCGCACAGGTTGTGCCGCCGGGTGAGCTCATAGCTCTGGCTGATGTCCTTTTGAATTTCCAGGCAGGGCTGGGCCACGCCGGGGGTATAGGCCAGGGACAGCGCCTCCTTGCTGTCCGCCGGCACAGTGGCCACCACTTCAATTTTTCCCTTCCACTCTCTGTGCAGGCGCAGGGACTCCTTTGCATAATCCATATATTTGATACACCCTTTCCAAGGGGCGGACCAGCTGGCGCGGTCCCGCCCTTTTCTCCTTTCTTTATTATATCGAAGCCGGTGGAAAACGCAACCACATTCCGTTCCCAGGTCAAAAAAGTTTTTCCTCCCCGCCGCCTTCTCTGCTTTGCTTTACGCGTTTTTTACCTCTTTCTGGTAGCGATTTTTACAATCTCTCCGTAGAATAAAGCCGTCATCCATGACAAACATTAAGAGAAAGCAGGAGGAAACAACATGAAGCGATTCCTAAGCGCAGCGCTGGCCCTGGCCATGACGGCCACTGTCCTCGCCGGCTGCGGAACCACAAACAACAATCAGGGAGATGCGGTCCAGACCGGCGGAGACGCCACCACTCTCTCCGATTCCAGCACCGCCCTGAAGGCCCCCAAGTACGTATTTCTGTTCATCGGCGACGGCATGAGCTATCCCCAGATCCAGTCCACGTCCGACTTCCTGGGCGCGCTGAATGACGAGGATTACTGGCAGGCCCAGCCCAGCCTGGACGACAACCAGGGCGCTATTCTGGACGGCCCGGAGTACCTCAACTTCATGAACTTTGAGGCTGCCGGCTCTGCCGTCACCTTTGACTCCAACTCCTTTGCTCCCGACTCCGCCTCCACCGCCACCTCCATCTCCACCGGCCACAAGACCTACTCCGGCTCCATCAACGTGGACGAGACCGGCACCGTGGAGTACGAGACCATCGCCGAGCAGCTCAAGGCCCAGAAGGGCTATGAGATCGGCGTGATCACCTCCGTCAACCTGAACCACGCCACTCCCGCCGCCTTCTATGCCCACCAGGCCAGCCGCAGCAACTACTACGACATCGGCCTGGAGATGGTGGAATCCGACTTCGACTACTTCGCCGGCGGCGGCCTGCTGGATCCCACCGGCAGCGAGGGCGACCAGACCGACCTGTACCAGCTGGCTGAGGAGGCCGGTTATACCGTGGCCCGCACCTATGCCGAGGCCGAGGCCATCAGCGCCGACACCGACAAGGCCATCATCATCGAGGAGAACCTGGCCGACGACGACGCCATCCCCTATGAGCTGGACCGCACCGAGGACATGTGGTCTCTGGCCGACTATGTGGAAAAGGGCATCGAGGTGCTGGACAACGACACCGGCTTCTTCATGATGTGCGAGGGCGGCAAGATTGACTGGGCCTGCCACGCCAACGACGCCGGCTCCGCCATCCACGACACCCAGGCCCTGGCCGACGCCGTGCAGGTGGCCATCGACTTTGCTGCGGAGCACCCCGACGAGACTCTGATTGTGGTCACCGGCGACCACGAGACCGGCGGCCTGACCATCGGCTTTGCCGGCACCGACTATGACACCTATCTGGACCTGCTGGAAAACCAGAAGATCTCCTATGCCAAGTTCGACAGCGACTATGTGGCCGGCTACAAGGAGAACAAGACCCCCTTTGAGGACGTGCTCAAGGACATTGAGACGCTCTTCGGTCTGAAGGCCCAGGGCGAGGAGGGCGACAAGCTGGTCCTCACCGAGTACGAGATGGAGCAGCTGCGGGCGGCCTATGAAAAGAGCGTCAACGGCACGCCCACCAGCGAGTATGACCAGGAGGAGTATGTGCTCTACGGCACCTACGAGCCCCTGAGCGTCACCATCACCCACATCATCAACAACAAGTCCGGCATCTCCTTCACCTCTTACAGCCACACCGGCCTGCCTGTGGCGGTGCTGGCCCACGGCCTGAATGCCGAGGTGTTCAACGGCTACTACGACAACACCGAGATTTACAACAAGATGGCCGACATGCTGGGTGTGGCGTAATCCCTCCCTCTGACCAAGCCTGAATCACGCCAAATGGCCCGCCTCTGCCGCTCTGGACAGAGGCGGGCCGCACGCGGTATTCCATTCCAACATTCTGTATGACATCCGGGAGGTGTCCTGATGCGGCTTTATAACATTCCAACCCTGTGGGTGGTCATCCCGGCCGCTGTCCTGGCGGCCCTGCTGCTGGCCGGCTGGTTCCTGCTGTGATCGCAGCCCCTTCCCTGCCCGCCCCCAATATCTTACCCTGACCAAAGGAGTTTCCCGTCTATGCTCAATTGTCTCTCTCACCAATCCCTGCGCTACCACGCCCCGGTTCTGGTCTGCCTGCTGGCCATTGTGATTCTGCTTTTCCTCCCCACCGGCTTTGAGGGGGCTCTGCTCTATCAGGAGGCGGAGCGCTGCACCGCCCGGGTCCTGGAGGTGGACAACTCCACCATCGTGGACACCGGCCTGGTCCGCTCCGGCGAACAGCGCTGCTCGCTGGAGATCCGGGACGGCATGTTTGCCGGACAAATTGTCACCGGCGTCAACATGCTCAACGGCTCGCTGGAGCAGGACAAAATTTTTTATCCCGGCGACGTGGCCCAGGTGGTGGTCAGCCACGACGGGGACACCATCACCAATGTGACCATGACCGACCACTACCGCCTGCCCTGGGAAGCTCTGATGGCCGCCGGCTTTGCCCTGTTCCTCATTCTCTTTGCCGGGCGCACCGGGGTGCGGGCCATCGCCTCCTTCGCCCTGACCATTCTGTGTCTGTGGAAGGTGCTGGTCCCCCTCTATCTCAAGGGCTGGAACCCCATTTGGGTGGGTCTGGCCATCACCCTGTTTCTCACCATCATCATTATCGCGCTGGTGTACGGCTTTGACCGGCGGTGTCTGGCGGCGGTGTCCGGCTCCTTCCTGGGCATTCTGGTCACCTGTGTGCTGGGCATTCTCTTCACCGACCTGTTCAAAATCCACGGGGCGGTAATGGACAATTCGGAGAGCCTGCTTTACGCCGGCTATGCCCACCTGAATCTGACCCAGATCTTTATGGCCTCCATCTTCATCGGGGCCTCCGGGGCGGTGATGGATCTGTCCGTGGACATCACCTCCGCCATTTACGAGGTGGTGGAGAAGCGGCCCGATCTGGGCTGGAAGGAGGCCGCCCGCTCCGGCATCAATGTAGGACGGGCTGCCATGGGCACCATGACCACCACCCTCCTGTTTGCCTACTCCGGCGGCTACATCGCCCTGCTGATGGTCTTTATGGCCCAGGGTACCCCCATCGATCACATTCTGAACTATAAATACGTAGCAGCCGAGCTCATTCACACGGTCATCGGCTCCTTCGGCCTGGTCACGGTGGCCCCCTTCACCGCCCTGTGCGCCGGGCTGTTTCTGGCCCGGAACGGGAGGGAGCCGGTCCCGGACCAGGCGCCCGTCCCGGCCTCCCCCGCCCAAAGCTGAGACGAGGGGCCCGCAGACTGCGGGCCCCTCGCACCGTTATTCCAGGACAGTTGGCTTTCTCCGCTTCGGGCCCCGCCACCACAGGTTCCGCCCCATATACTTGGGGTTGATGACCTTCAGGTAGAAGACCAGCAACCCCAGGGAGGCGGCAAAGCCCACCAGCCCCAGGCCCAGCCAGGCGGACACCCCGGCCAGAAGGAGCTGCACCCCCATGTAGCACAGCTCGATCCTCTGGTTTTTCCGCCGCCGGGCCAGATCGGGCTCAAAGGACAGGTTCCACACCGTCCACATGGAACACAGCACCAGCAGGAGGGTCTCGCCCAGCAGGGGCGGCAGCTCCCCCGCCTCCAGCCCCTCCCCCAGGCCGGGCACATTCCAGGCGCAGGCATAGAGTGCCCCCAGCTGGGCGGACAGGGCGATGACCGTCTTGTTCTCCCGGAGCATGGGGTTGTCCTCCCCCTCCCGAACCTGGGCGGAGCGGTCCTCCCCCAGCTCCTCCAGGGGAATCTGATACAGCTGGGCCAAAGCCGCCAGATTTTCTGCCGTGGGGATCGTGCGTCCGGATTCCCACTTGGTCACCGCCTGGCGGCTCACCCCGATCCGCTCGGCCACCATCTCCTGAGAAAAACCGGACTGTGTCCGCAGCTCTTTCAAACGTTTTCCCAATGTCATGCTCTCACCTCAAGCTTCATTCTATCAGAACAGGCCGGCCAAGTCCAGCAACTGCCCGGCAACCGGGCGCTTTTCTCCCCCTGCAAGCCGGACGCGCGGCCTGGATTTGATATTTTAATTGAATTTTATTCATTGACTTTTGTTCACTCGTATGCTATACTATCCCGTGAGGTGAGGAACATGAAGCGGATTTCCAAGGCGCCTGAGGTGCGCCGCCAGGAGCTGCTGGACACAGCTATGGAGCTGTTCGCCCAAAAGGGCTATGAGGAGACCTCCATGGGGGACATCGCCCGGGCCGCCGGGGTCGCCCAGGGGCTGTGCTACCGCTATTTTGACTCCAAGCAGAAGCTGTTTCAGGAGGCCATGGAGCAGTATGTCCGCACCTGCTGCGCCGAGTTTCTGCCTGTCATCCACGACCGCAGCCAGACCATCCGGGCGCGCATCGGCCGCATGGCGGACGCGGCCTTGGCCAGCGACCGGAAGAGCCAATACAGCGCCTTCTATCACGCCCCCGGCAACCAGGACCTGCACGAGGAGCTGAGCCTGCAGATCTGCCGCTATCTCCTCCCCCACGTGACCGAGGAGCTGCGGGCAGCCTGCGCCTCCGGTGAACTGACGCTGCGCAGCCCTGAGACAGCGGCCAGTTTTCTTCTCTATGGGCAGATCGGCCTGATGGGGGAAGGCCCCCTCCCGCTGGAGGAGCGGCTGTCCGAAATCCGGCGATATGCCGACCTGATCCTTGCCGCGGGCTGAGCCCCGCGCCCCGGCCTGGGAAGTCTCCCCTCCGCCGGGATTTTTTCCATCTATAAAATGAATAATATTCATTCAATAAAGGAGGACTTAACATGACGGACTATAAGCTCGCTTCCCGCAGAAACTTTGACCGCCAGGCGGCGCAGTATGACACCGCCTCCTTCGGCCGCCACGCCCGGGCGCTGTATCCTGTTCTGCTGGCCCAGCTGGCCCAGATTCCCCACCGCAGTGTCCTGGACGTGGGCTGCGGCACCGGGGCACTGCTGCGGCAGATTAAAGACCGCTGGCCGGAGAGCCAGTGCGCCGGTGTGGACCTGTCCCCCGGCATGGTGGAGAGCGCCCGCAGCAAGCTGGCGCCCCACACCCCCATTGTCCTGGGGGATGCAGAGCGCCTGCCCTTTCCCGGGGACTCCTTTGAGGCGGTCGTGTGCTGCGACTCCTTCCACCACTACCCAGACCCCCGGGCGGCTCTGGCGGAAATCCGGCGGGTGCTTCAGCCCGGCGGGGTCCTTCTGCTGGGCGACACGACCGCCCCCGCCGGGCTGCGGCGGGCCATCAATCTGCTGCTCCCCCTGAGCCGCGGAGGGGACGTCCGCCTGTACGGCCCTTCCGAGCTGACGGCTTTGCTGGAGGAATTCTTTCACGGCGCGGTCTGCCGCAGGATTCACTCCACCAGTCTGCTGGCCTGGGGAATCAAATGACCCTCTCCGGCACAGTTTTTTCGTCCTCACGGGCCGAAATCAGCCATCGGCCCGTTTAATGGGGTGGCGGATAACCGTTTTCCACTTCTCCGGGGCAACCCTTCTTGCGTCGGACAGATAGATCTCATGGTGCAGGCGCTGATCGGTGAGGTCGGTCCCATACCCGTTCTCTCTCAGGTACCGCTCCATCGCGGCCACGGTCTCCGGCTCGGTATCAAAGGGCCCCTGGTGCATCATCTGTACGCACAGTCCCTCCTCCACCGTCCAAAATTCCGCCGGGGTGCAATCCAGCTTTTTCTTCTCCGAGGCAGCCTGAATCGCCCAGCCCAGGTCCTCCCGGGACACAAAATCAGGCAGCCGGATGGCGGAGATCCAGCGGAAGGCGTCTTTTCGCCCGTAATCGATTCCGCCTTCCCCCTCCTGCTGCCAGAACCCCTCCAGGGGCGGCACAACGTAGTCGTAAAACCCCTGGATGCGGTGATCCGTCTTATGGCTCATTTTCAGGGTATAGGCCACGGCGTACAGTACCCCGATGGCCTGCTGATAGGCGCCGCCCGGGACATTGGGATCCCCCTGTCCCCGCACCGCCACATAGTTCATAGCCGGAACCTGGACAAGCTCCGGCTTATTTTTCGGCAGATAGAACGCTCTGTACTCCTTTTTAAAGTCGAACGCCATGGCAATCCCCTCCTGAATTATGATGCTCAGTCAAAAAATGTAAGCTGGCGGTCGGCGCTGGACCGGGTGGCGGCCGAGACAATATGGCGCATCTCATACAGCAGCCCCAGCTCCCGGCACCGATTGGAAAATACCTCCCACAGCGCCCGTGCCCGGGGGCTGGCGCACTGATAGCGCAGGCCGTACCGCCTGCGGTACTGCTCCCCCAGGCCCTGGCCGGGAAAGGCCTCGTCCAGCCGTTGGAGAAAATAGTCCCGCTGGCCCTCCCGCATGGTCACGCCGAAGGCGGCATATACAAACCGCGCCCCCGCCCGGGCCGCCGCCTCTGTCACCCCCAGCACATTGGCCTGGCTGTCCTCCACAAAGGGCAGCACCGGCATCAGCAGAATGCCCGTGAAAATCCCGGCCCCGGCCAGCCGCTCCACCGCCGCCAGCCGGCGGCTGGGGGAAGGCGCATGGGGCTCCAGCCTGGCGGCCAGGGCATCATCCATGGTGGTAATCGTCATCTTACAGATGACTGGGGCCTGTCCCTGGATATCCCGGTACAGGTCTGTATCCCGGACAATCAGATCGCTTTTGGTGGCCGCAGCCACCCCGCAGCCATAGGCATAGATCAGTTCCAGGGCGTGGCGGGTGAGGCACAGCTCCTTCTCATAGGGGTTATACGGGTCGCTCATGGCCCCCATACTGATGAAGGCGGGGCGGACCTTCCGGGCCAGGTCATCCCGCAGCAGGCGCAGGGCGTCCGCCTTGGCCTTTACCTGGTCAAAATCCGGATTCTGATAGCAGCTGCTGCGGCTGTCACAGTAGATGCAGCCGTGGCAGCAGCCCCGGTAGAGATTCATGGTGTGGTCGGTGCCGAACCAAGCGGTGGATTTACTGCGATGGAGAATGTGTTTTGCCGCGATATAGTCCATTGCTGACCGCCTCCCCCTGTTTCATTCGCCCGGAGTCCCATCTCCATGGTAACAAGACGCCGGGGTTTTGTCAATCATTTTTGGAACGTTTGTTTGACAACTGTGCGGACGAGTCCTATAATAGATTCAGACAGAACTTGTTTCAAGGAGGCGTGCAAAGTGGACCGGGTTATTTTTCACTGCGACCTGAACAGCTTTTATGCCTCTGTGGAGCTGCTGGATCATCCGGAGCTGCGCCACCTGCCGGTGGCCGTATGCGGTGACCCGGAGAGCCGCCACGGCATTATTCTGGCCAAGAACGAGCCCGCCAAGGCCTTTGGCGTCAAGACCGCCGAAACCATCTGGCAGGCCCGGAAGAAGTGTCCGAAGCTGGTGCTCCTCCCCGCCCACCACAGCAAATACCGGGATTTTTCCAGACAGGTGAACGGGCTTTATCGAGAATACACCGACCTGGTGGAGTCCTTCGGCATTGACGAGAGCTGGCTGGATGTGACAGGCACCCTCCACCTGTTTGGGGGCGACGCCCGGGCTCTGGCCGACCAGCTGCGGGACCGGATCCGCAGTCAGTTCGGACTGACCATCTCGGTGGGCGTCTCCTTCAACAAGGTATTTGCCAAGCTGGGCAGCGACTACAAAAAGCCCGACGCCACCACGGTGATTACCCGGGAAAACTACCGGCAGATTGTCTGGCCCCTGCCGGTCACCGACCTGCTCTATGTAGGCCGGGCCGCCGCCCACACCTTTCAGCGGTTCAACATCCGCACCATCGGCGATCTGGCCAACTTTGACCGGGATGCGCTGTTTTCTCTGCTGGGGAAAACCGGGGCTCAGCTCCACGACTTTGCCAGCGGCGCCGACCGCTCCCCGGTGGCACCCGCCAGTCAAAGCACGCCTCCCAAGTCGGTGGGCAACGGCTGCACCTTTGCCCACAACCTGCAGGGCCGGGAGGAGATCCGCGCCGGCGTTACCCAGCTGGCCGACCAGGTGGCTGCCCGCCTGCGCCGCTGCGGCATGAAGTGTCAAGGAGTTTCCCTTGCCATTCGGGATCCGGACTTTCGGGATATCAGCCGGCAGCAGCGGCTGTCCGCCCCCTCCTGCCTGGCCCGGGAGATCGGGGCGGCGGCCATGGCCCTGGCGGACGGCTGCTGGAACATGGAGCGCCCGGTGCGGGCCCTGACTGTCACCGCCCTGTATCTGATTCCGGAGGAGGAGGCCGGGACCCAGCTGGAGCTGTGGTCGGGGGAGCAGGAGGCCCGCCGGGCCCGGCTGGAGCGGCTGGAGCACACCCTGGATGACATCCGGGCCAAGTATGGAAAGGGGGCCATCTCCCCCGCCTCCTCCACCCGGGAGTTTGCGGCGGACCGCCACGCCCCGCCGCCCGGCGGGAGCAAATCCTATCTGGAGGAGTGACGCGCTGCGGCGCCGCTTCCCCTGGCCATCTTTTGCGCCGGGCGGGGAGTACCGCCTTTCCAGGGGCAAAGCATATCCGGAGACGGGAGTCAATAGGATAGGGACATGGAGGTGACGCCATGCCCCTGTCTTTTTTTGACTTTCTGGGCCGGGCGGCGGACAATCCCGCCCTGGCCGTGACGGCTCTGCTCACCCTGGCCGTTCTTCTGGTCAACGGCTGGACCGACGCGCCCAACGCCATTGCCGGCGCGGTGGTCACCGGGGCCCTCCCCTTTCGCCGGGCGGTGCTGCTGGCCGCCGGGTGCAACCTGCTGGGCGTGCTGTGCGTCACCTCTGTCAACGCCTCCGTCGCCCAGACGGTATACTCCATTGCCTCCTTTCAGGGCGGCCCCCGCCCCGCTCTGGCCGCCCTGTGCGCCGCCATGACCGCGATTGTGCTGTGGGCGGCCGCGGCGTGGCGCTTCGGCATCCCCACCAGCGAGAGCCACGCCCTGGTGGCCGGCATCTCCGGCGCGGCGGCGGCACTGGAGGGGAGCTTCTCCTGTATCCGGTGGGAGAGCTGGGGGCGGGTTCTGCTGGGCCTGCTGGTCTCCACGGCTGCGGGGGTCTGGGCCGGGCGGCTGGCAATCCGGCGGCTGCGGGGGTGGAGGGCCTCGCCCCGCCTGTTTCGGCTGGCCCAGATCCCCGGGGCAGCGGGCTGCGCTTTCCTCCACGGGGCCCAGGACGGACAGAAATTTTTGGGGGTCTTCCTGTTGGGCGCCGCTCTGGCCCAGGGGCGGCGCGACGAGGAGACCTTCTTGGTCCCCCTGTGGCTGATGGTGCTGTGCGCCCTCTTTATGGCCCTGGGCACGCTGATGGGCGGGCGGCGCATCATCGACACCGTGGGGCGGGAAATGGTGTCAATGGGGCCCCGCGAGGGGCTGGCCGCCGATTTGGCCAGCGGGGCCTGCCTGCTGCTGTCCACCCTGCTGGGTCTGCCCGTCTCCACCACCCACACCCGCACCGCCGCCCTGCTGGGGGTGGGCTCCGGCGGCGGCTGCCCTGTCAGCTGGCCTGTGGCGGGCAAAATTGCTCTGGCCTGGCTGCTCACCTTTCCCGGCTGCGGGGCCGTGGGATATTGGACGGCCCGGCTGTTCCTCGCCCTGTAACCCGTTCTTCCTCTGAGGCGGCGTCCCTTCGCCGGTGTGCGGACACCTTCCCGCCCCCTTCCGCATAGCCTAATTCGGAAGCATCCGCAAAGGCCCCCGGCTCCCCGGGCGCAGCCCATCTGCTCCGGTCCGGGCCGCCGCTTCAGTTTGAAAGAAAGGAACATAAACCGTGACACAGGCACTTCTCTGGGCTGCGGGCGGAACGGGCTTTACCGCCCTGATGACTGCCCTCGGCGCCGCGATGGTCTTTTTATTCCGCAGGCGTACTTCCCTCTGCCTGCACCGCGTTCTGCTGGGCTTTGCCGCCGGGGTCATGATTGCCGCCAGTATGTGGTCGCTGCTCATTCCGGCTATTGAGGAGGCACAGGCCCAGGGCATGGCGGGCTGGCTCCCAGCCGCGGGCGGCGCGGCGCTGGGCATCGCCTTCCTCATGGGGATGGATCGCCTGCTTCCCCATCTGGCTCCGGAATCCTTCCATATCAGGCAGGGGCAGCTCTCCCCCCGGCGCACCGCCCTGCTGGTGCTGGCCGTCACCCTGCACAACATTCCAGAGGGGATGGCGGTGGGGGTCTCCTTTGCCCTGGCCGCCCAGCTTCAGGACCCCGCCCTGCTCACCGCCGCTGCGGCCCTTGCCATCGGCATCGGCATCCAGAACTTTCCCGAGGGGGCGGCCATCTCGCTTCCCCTGCGGCAGGAGGGCATGAGCGCCCCACGGGCCTTCGCCATGGGCACCTTGTCCGGTCTGGTGGAGCCCGTATTTGCCCTGCTGACCGTGTGTGTGGCGGGCTCCATCCGTCCGCTGCTGCCGTGGCTGCTGTCCTTTGCCGCAGGCGCCATGCTCTATGTGGTGGTGGAGGAGCTGATTCCCGAGGCGAATCTGGCCAGCGAGGGGAAGCTGGGCACCCTGGGCGTCATGACCGGCTTTCTCATCATGATGATTCTGGACGTGGCGCTGGGGTAAAAAACAAGGAATCGGAAGGGGGGATTTCTGTCATCGGCTCTGCCGGACAGCTTATCCCCCTGTTCCAATTCCAGACACTTCATTTTCTCTTACAGCTCTTTTCTGATCTGCCGGATGGCGTTTTTCTCCAGGCGGGACACCTGCGCCTGGGAGATGCCGATCTCCGTGGACACCTCCATCTGGGTTTTTCCCTGAAAAAAGCGCATGGAGAGGATTTTCCGCTCCCGCTCGCTCAGGCGGGACACCGCCTCCTTCAGGGCAATGCGCTCCAGCCAGATTTCGTCGGTATTCTTGCTGTCCTTCACCTGATCCATCACACAGATGGTGTCCCCGCTGTCGGAATAGACCGGCTCATAGAGGGAAACCGGCTCTAAAATGGCGTCCAGCGCGAAGACCACGTCCTCCCGCTTGATGCCCAGCATGCCGGCGATCTCCTCCACCGTGGGCTCCTTCTGGTGCTGGGCGATATAGGCCTCCTTGGCCTGGAGCACCTTATAGGCGGTGTCCCGCATGGCCCGGGACACCCGCATGGTGCTGTTGTCCCGGAGATAGCGGCGGATTTCCCCCACGATCATGGGCACCCCATAGGTGGAGAACTTCACGTCCAGGTCGGTATTGAAATTGTCAATGGCCTTAATCAGCCCGATACAGCCCACCTGGAACAGATCGTCGGCATTCTCCCCCCGGTTGGCAAAGCGCTGGATCACCGACAGCACCAGGCGCAGATTGCCTGCAATCAGCTCCTCCCGGGCCTGCTTGTCCCCCGCCTTGGCCTTCAGCAGCAGCTGCTGGGTCTCGTCGCTTTTGAGCACCTTCAGCTTGGATGTATTGACGCCGCAGATTTCTACCTTGTGCTGCACAGAATAAGACCTCCCGCCCGGTGATACTGTAAGTTCAGTATCTCCCCGGCGGGAGGTTTCATACTGTTCCGGCTGAGGTGAAATTTTTTATCGTCTGACCGCTTTCGATGGATTTTTAGCGCAGCCTGTTATCTGAAAGGGCCTGCTCCAGCTCCTCCTCATCCATCACCTGCACGCCCGCCCGGCGCAGCAGGCGGGCGGCCACCCCCTCGCCGGGGATCCGGGTGCCGGTAAAGGTTCCGTCGTAGACCCGGCGGCTGCCGCAGGAGGGGGAGTTGGCCTTGAGCACCGCCGCCGTACAGCCCTTCTCCCGGGCTATGGCCAGGGTACGCTCCGCCCCGGCCCGATAGGCCTGCGTCACATCCTCCCCCAGCCGGTTCATCACCCGGCCGTCTGGCTGCAGCTCCGCCGGCGGCCGCGGCGTGGGCAGGCCGCCCAGCACCTCCGGGCACACAGGAACCAGGGTATGCCCCGTCCGGCCCAGCCACTCCAGCTGGGGGACGGGCTTGCTTGTCCCGTCATAGCGGCAGGGCTCCCCCAGCAGACACGCGCTGACCAGAATTTTCATACGTGCTCCCCCTGTCTCTGTTTTGGTTTTTTCCTCAGCTTCAGGCTGATGTTCCGTGCTCCCGCCGCTTCCTGGAGGGCGGCGGCCATCCGGGAAGCCCGCTCTTTCCGATCCGCGTCCCCGGGGACACAATTGCTGACCTGCACCACTATACTGCGCAGGCTCTCCAAATCCAGAAGGTAAACGGCGGCGCAATAGAGGCTCTTTTTCCGCCCGTCGTTCCATTCGGCCAGCAGCTCATCCAGGATGGCCCGCTTCTTCTCCAGTTCGGCCACGTAGGCCTCCGGCCCCATCGTCCGGATGCGCTCCATGTCCGCCTCCATACACCGGGTCGGCACAAAGGAGTCGTAGTCTCCGCTCCCCGCATAACGCCCGCAGGGATATTCGCCGCAGCGGAAACAGAAGTCGGTAATCCCTCTGTCCCTGGCGCACCGGGCCCGGGGGCAGCCCTGGCTCCCCTCGCCGCAGCCGGGACAGTATCCGCCCACACACATGGGACACAGCAGGCAGTTCAGGCCACACAGAGCCGCCTGGGGATATGCGCGGGAAAAGTTCTTCACACTGGCTCCCTCCTTATGAAAAACGGCCCGCAGGAAAACGGCGGTCCGCTTTCCCAGCGGGCCGTTTTCCGACGGGCCGTGACAGGGCTTGTCTTAGTGGGTCAGATAATATTTCACCAGCGTCTGCAGCAGCTCATCCCGATCCACCTTGCGAATCAGGGCGCGGGCATTGTTATGGTTGGTGATATAGGTCGGGTCCTCGGACAGAATATATCCCACAATCTGGTTGATGGGATTATAGCCCTTCTCCTGAAGCGCCTGATACACCGCAGACAAAATTGTCTTGATCTCCAAATCCCGCTGGTCACCCAAGCTGAATTTGCGGGTGTAATCCATCTCTCCCATATCGAACACCTCCTATACTGTCTCATTTCAATTAAAAAACTAGTCTAAGTCTACTCCAAAAGCGCACCGGTGTAAAGAGGATCGATGCAAATTTAATACAAATGAAATATTTCTCTTCAGAGTGCGTCCTCCTCTGCCCGGTCCAGTTCCTGTTCCGGGTCAAAGGGCGGAGCCTCTCCCTCAAAGGCGGGCTCTCCGGCCGCCGGGGGTTCGCCGCCCTGGGTGGTGATGCCCTGGCGGTATTTCATCTCCTGCCACTGCTCTTTGGTAATCAGCAGCTGGCGGGGCTTGCTGCCCTCAAAGGGCCCCACAATGCCCCTCTCCTCCAGCTGATCCACCAGCCGCGCGGCCCGGGCATAGCCCAGCTTCAGCCGGCGCTGGAGCATGGAGACCGAGGCCTGTCCCGTCTCCACCACCACCTCGGCGGCGGCGTCAATCAGCTCGTCATACTCGCTGTCCACCTCGTCCGGGGCGGAACCGCCCACCCCTTTGGCCCCCTTCTCTTTTTCGGCGGCGTGCTGTTCGATCTCCTTCATCACGGCGTCGTCATACTGGGCCGCGCCGCTCTGCTTCACAAAGTCCACCACCGAGGCTACCTCCTGGTCGGTGATGAGACAGCCCTGCACCCGGGTGGGCTTGCCGGCGCCCAGCGGGAAATAGAGCATATCGCCCCGGCCCACCAGCTTTTCCGCGCCGGTGATGTCCAAAATGATGCGGGATTCCAGACTGGAGGCCACCGCAAAGGCGATTCGGGAGGGAATATTGGCCTTCATCAGGCCGGTAATCACGTCGGCCGAGGGCCGCTGGGTGGCAATAATCAGGTGCATGCCGCTGGCGCGGCCCATCTGGGCCACCCGGCAGATGGACTCCTCCACCTCTTTGGCGGCCACCAGCATCAGGTCGGCCAGCTCGTCGATGATAACCACCACCTGGGGCATTTTCTCCATCCCCTCGGTGCGGGCGGCCTTGGCGTTGTAGGAGGCCAGATCCCGCACCCCCACCTCGGAAAAGGCGCGGTAGCGCTTCATCATCTCGGTGACCGCCCACTGGAGGGCACCTGCGGCCTTCTTCGGGTCGGTTACCACCGGGATCAGCAGGTGGGGGATTCCGTTATAAATCCCCAGCTCCACCATCTTGGGGTCCACCATGATCAGGCGGACCTCCTCCGGCGTGGCCTTGTACAGCAAAGAGACAATCAGGGAGTTGGTACACACCGACTTGCCTGAGCCGGTGGTGCCCGCGATAAGCAGATGGGGCATCTTGGCGATGTTGCCCACAATGGGGTTGCCGCCGATGTCCTTGCCCACGGCAAAGGACACCTTGGAGGGGCTGTCGGTAAAGGCCTTGGAGCCGATCACCGAGTGGATGCTCACCGGCGACACCAGCTTGTTCGGCACCTCGATGCCCACCATGGAGATCTGATCCGGGATGGGCGCGATGCGCACCCCCTGGGCCCCCAGGGCCAGGGCAATGTCGTCAGACAAATTGGTCAGCTTGTTCAGCCGGACCCCCTGGTCCAGCTCCAGCTCATACCGGGTGACCGAGGGGCCCCGGGTGACATTGACAATATTGGCCTCGATCCCAAAGGAGTGGATGGTGTCGTCCAGCCGCTGGCGGTTGGCGCTGAGCTCGGCCAGGGCCTCTCCCCCAATCTCGCCCGGCCCCTCCTGCAGCAGGGACAGGGGCGGATACTGATAGGGCGGGCTGTCCTGGCCCAGGTTCGCCTGAATGTCCTGGGCCACCTGATCGGCCGCCTGTGCCGCCTGCTCCCGGGTCACCTTCTGGGGCTCCGGCTCCCGCGGCGGCTCCGGCCGGGGCGCCGCAGGGGCATCGGCCGGCGGGGGCGCCGGACTCTCCCGCACAACCGCCTCGGCCGCTGGGGCCGCCTGGACAGGCGCGGTCGGCACCGGCGTCTCCGCCGGCTCCTGGGGAACCGGGATCTCCTCCCGGGGTTCAGCCTGAGGCACCGGAGCGGAATTCGCTCCGGTCAGCAGCTGATCCGGGCTGGGCACTCTGGCCTTCCGGTCAAAAAAGTGCTTCTTTTTCTCCGGGGCGGGGGGAGGCGTCGGCTCTTTCCCCACCAGGGGGCCGTCCTCCACCGGAATATCCAGGGGCAGGCGGCGGCTCTGGGTCTGGGACAGGGCTTCGTCCCTGCGCCGCGGCTCCTCCTGCCGCGCCTCCCGGCGGCCCCGGCGGGGCTCCGGCTCCTCATACTCGTACTCATAGCGGGGGCGGTTGAAAATCCAGTCCGCCACGTCCACCAGGGTGCGGTTGAACGCCCCCAGCCCCATCAGGATTCCCGCCATGGCAAAAATAATCGTGGAGCCCATGGCGGTAAACAATGTCACGCACCCCTGGGCCAGAATGCCGCCCAGTACGCCCCCGGATTTCAGCAGCTCCCCCTGGGCCCACAGGGTCTTGACCAGGGCGGCGTCCCAGGGCAGCGGCTGAACCAGCAGGCCGTGGAGCAAACAGGCGAACACCAGCGGCAGCAGCAGCGCGCAGGTCAGGCGCAGGCGCACCGGACGCCCCCGGTGAAAGGCGAGAATATAGGCCGCCAGCAGCAGGGCGGGCGGCGTAACCCAGAAGCCGTATCCAATCAGGCCCTTCAGCAGGGAGCAGAAAAAGTCAATGAAAATCGCCTGCATCCGGAAGTACCCAAAGCAGGTGAAAATCGCCAGAAGCAGGCAGACCACCGCCCCCACCTCCCGGCGGAAGGGCCGGGGGGCGGGGCGGGTGCTTTTTCCGCGGGACGCGGTGCTCTTCCCCCTTGTGGAGGACGAGGTCCGCTTCCCCCGGGAGGATCCGCTTTTGCTCCCTGTTTTCTTCTGTGTTGTGGCCATTCAGCTTTCTCCCTTTCAGGCCGCGGCGGGCACCAGGGTCCAGCCCATCAGGCTGAGCACCAGGAATACCAGGCCGGCGGCCCAGCAGTAATAGGCAAAGGCCCCGAATTTTCCCTTGGAGGCCAGCAGGTTTACCAGACGGATGGAGAAATAACCCACCACGCCGGCAATCACCATGCCCAGCAGATATTTGGGCAGCATCCCCTCCGGCAGTCCGCCCGGCGCCTCCAGCACGTCCTTGACCTCCAGAATGGTGGCCCCCAGCACGGCGGGCAGGGACAGCAGGAAGGAGTAGCGCACGGCAAACTTCCGGTCAAAGCCCACCGCCATACCGGCCGAGATGGTGCAGCCCGAACGGGACAGGCCGGGGACCGTGGCAAAGCCCTGGGCCACGCCCACCAGCAGTGCATCCTTCAAGGTGGCGCTCCGGGCCGTCTTGCGCCCGCTGGCCATGCGGTCGGAGAAGAACAGGATGCATCCGGTGATCAGCAGCGCACAGCTCACAACCACAGGATAATTGCCCAGCGCCTCTACCTGGTTCTTAATCAGCATCACCACAAACAGCGGCAGGGTGCCCACAATGACCAGCAGCACCAGCCGTCTGGCCTCCGGAGGATTGCCCCGGGAGGGATTCCGGGAGAACAAAGCGGCGATCCCCCGGAAAAATTCCGCTATCATCTCCACCACGTCCTGAAAATAATACACGCAGACAGCCAGCAGGGTTGCAAAGTGGAGCAGAATATTAAACAGGTTATCCGGCTCCGGCATACCCAGGAAGTGCTGCAGCAGGGTCAAATGCCCGGAACTGGAAATGGGCAGAAATTCAGCAATGCCCTGGACAACGCCCAGGACGGCAGACATGAAATACGACACGTTCTATGTACCTCCGACCAGTATTAAAATCAACGCTATTATATTATCACAAGACAGATGCAAATTCCAGTCTTTTTCACTGCAAAAAGCATATTTTATGTAAACCAGAAGGCAACCGCCCTTGCCCCGGAGCGTCAAGCCGCCTCTGGCACGTGGTTCAGGGGGCCGATGCGGCCATCAGCCCCCTTTTCCAGGGATAATTCCATTTGTACCAGTCCGGCCCCTTGTGATGCCCAGGCGAACTGAATTCGCCCTGCGCAATTCTGCACTCCGGCAGAATTACGGCGCTTA
>JAHYYS010000016.1:0-8817 GCA_019424865.1 bacterium | reverse complement strand
GCGCATCCGCCAGCCCGCCGATGCGGTCAATCAGACCCAGCTCCACCGCCTCCTCTCCCACACAAGGCCGAAGGCCTTGTGTGGGGACCCGTTTTTTTACATGCTCGGGCGAACTGAATTCGCCCTGCGCAATTCTGCACTCCGGCAGAATTACGGCGCTTATCGCGCCGCCCCATCGCAGATGGGGCCCCTACGGCGAGGATTCGGCGGAGCTTTTCCGCTCCTCAATCATCTGGTGCAGACTTTCCAGCGCATCCGCCAGCCCGCCGATGCGGTCAATCAGACCCAGCTCCACCGCCTCCTCGCCGTAAATCACACTGCCCACGTCGGCGGCCAGCTCCCCCGTCTGGAGCATCAGCTTTGTAAAGGCTTCCCGCTTTATCCTGCTGTTGGCCGTAATAAACTGAATAATGCGATCCTGAATGCGCTCAAAATAGTAAAAGGTCTGGGGCACGCCGATCACCAGCCCATTCAGCCGCACCGGATGGATGGTCATGGCGGCGGACGGCGCAATAAAGGAGCGCTTGGCCGACACGGCCAGAGGCACCCCGATGGAATGGCTGCCTCCCAGCACCAGAGAGACCGTCGGCTTGGACATAGAGGCAATCAGCTCCGAGATAGCCAGCCCCGCCTCCACGTCGCCGCCGCCGTTATTCAGCAAAATCAGCAGGCCGTCCACCTGGTCGCTCTCCTCCACCATGGCCAGCAGGGGAAGGACGTGCTCATACTTGGTGCTCTTGCTGGTGGGGGGCAGCAGCTGGTGCCCCTCAATCTGCCCCACAATGGTCAGAACGTAAATGGTTCCCCTCTGACTTTGAATCAGAGAGGAGCCCAGGTCTACAATCGGCGCAATGGCCTGCTCTCCGCCCAGTTCCTGATGCCTGTCCTCCATCTCATTCCCTCCTTGTTTCTCCCGGTTAGGATACCCAGAGCCAGGAAATTTACTCCGCGGAGGGGATTCTACTTTTCGTAGGTTGCTTTTCTCCTGCCCGATCCCTATAATGGAGGGGCACGAAAGGAGCGGCAAGCATTGGACAGTTTAAAATTCGGGGCCTTTGTGGCCCAGCTGCGGAAGGAGAAGGGCCTGACACAAAAGGAACTGGCCGACCAGCTGCATGTCACAGACAAGGCGGTCTCCAAGTGGGAGACAGGAAAGGGGTTTCCCGACCTGAAGCTGCTGGAGCCCCTGGCCCAGGTACTGGGCGTATCTCTGGTGGAGCTCTTGCAGGGGGAACGCACCCCCTCCCCCACCCTCTCCAAGGAGGAGGCGGGCCAGGTGGCCGCCCAGGCCATGGAGCAGTCCCAGAAAGCCACTGCCCGGCGGTATTTAAGGCTGTTCCGGTGGCTTTTGACGGGCATTGCGGTGTGGTGTCTTCTGTCCTGTATTCCCTGGGCAGCCGCCTCCCTGCTGCTCTCCCCCCTGTTTTCTTCTCATAATGTTGGGATTATCGGCTCTCAGGACGGCCCCACCGCCATTCTGGTGGCAACCGCAGATCCCATGTTCCCCCCTTGGTTCTATTTCCTGGTACAGGCCGCCGCCCTGGTGCTCTGCGTAGTGCTGGCTGTCCGGGTGCGGCGCGTTGAAAGGAGACTGCAATGAAACGCCTGATTATTCTGTGTTCCCTGGCCCTGCTGTTCCTGTCCGGATGCGGGACTTCCGCGGACGGCATCCCGGAGGGGCTCTCCTGGCGGGCCCAGACGCTTCAGTCTCAGGAGGATGGAACGATTCTGGCCTGTGCAGAGGACTGGTCCTCCGAACAGGCGGTTCCCCTGCTGGATGTAACGGCCCAGGTGGAGGACGGAGCCGTCACTCTCACGGACCACACTACGCAGGAGATCTATTCCGGCTCTCTCACCCCCATGGAGGATGCCGGCCCCGGTATTTACACGCTCGCCTTTCCGGACGTCCCGGAGGGCTATGGGGTTTACGGCGTCACAGAATATGCCGACGGCAGCCGGGACGCCACTTTGTACCTGACTGTGGAGAAACGCACCCTGTGTCTTACCGCTCCGCTTTCCTGATGCCTGATCAAAAAATTCCCTGGTACGGTAAATTCCGTACCAGGGAATTTTTCTGCCGATGCACTTACCGGCCGTGGTGATGCCCGTGGCCGCCGTGGCCGGCGGCATGGTGGCTCCCAGCGCCCATATGGCAGTCCGCCCCTTGCGTACAGATGCAGTCTTCCCAATCAAGGCCGCAGCCGCCGCACACACCGTCGCAAACGGCACTGCCGGAATTCCAGCATCTCCACCCGGTTTCCCTGCAGACAGCAGATACACTGGCCACGCCCGCCGTCAGCACCATGACCGCCGCCAACACAATTCCCAACGTTTTCCGTCTCATAGAAATGACTCCTTTCAGTTCCGGCTTGTTTTCGGCCTTTCCTCCGCATATGCACTACAGTTCAACCCTTCAGCAGCCGCCCGCACCAGCGAAACAGCAGCTCGCCGTCTTGGTCCAGGTCGGGCCGCTCCCCTGTCCGGAGCGCCAGGGCGCGCCGGACAATTTCCCGCTCCTCCCCCGTCAGCGCCTCGGCCAGCTCCCGGTGGCGCCGGACAAAGCGCCCTGTCTCCAAAAAATGCTTCGTCTGGAGGGTAAATACAGCTGATTTAAACAGTCCGGCCAGCAGGTCCCGGTCCCGCTCATGCAGACTGTTGTGGACACAGCCGTGGTAGATGCCGCAAAGGCCGGTCCACACCGCCCGCTCTGCATCCGCCCGGCCGAAGCGGCCGCACAGAAATTCCAGATCCCCCAAAATAGGGCTGGTATCATGGCAGAAGGTAAACAGGTCGGAGGGCTCCCAGGCCAGCAGCTCCTCCCGGCCCGATACAAAGCCGCACAGCAGCTCCCGGTGGGGCAGCTGAGCCACCGCCTCCCGATACCGGGCCAGATCCCCGTACTCCAGCCGATCCAGAATGACCACCATGTCGATGTCGCTCTCCGGTCCGGCCTCTCCCCTGCCCCGGCTGCCCTGAAGGCCGATGCACACCACCCGATCCGGGAAGGCCCGGGAAACCGCCGCCGTAAACTGCTCCAGCCAGGGGTTCAGTTCAAATTCCATATGCTCCGCTCTCCTCTCTCTGCAAGGCAGCGCAGAATCCGCTGTGTTCCGTTCCTGTACCACAGATTGCCGGCGGGCTCCGCATGCAGGTCTTTGGCCGGCTGTTTTACACCGCCTCGTAGACGGCTTTCATGGCCTTGAACATGGAGTAGCAGTCCAGCTTGCCCACCGTCTCAAAGGGGGCATGCATGGACAGCACGGGCACGCCCGCATCCAGGGTGTCGATGTCCCGCTGGGCCATAAACACCGCCACGGTTCCGCCGCCGCCGGCGTCCACCTTGCCCAGCTCGGCCATCTGCCAGATGACATTGGCATTGTCCAGCACCTTCCGCGCATAGGCCACCACCTCGGCGGAGGCGTCGGAGGCCCCCGACTTGCCCCGGGCGCCGGTGTACTTGCACAGGCCCACGCCGTAGTTCACAAGCGCGCTGTTGCGCTTCTCATACACGTCGGCAAAGTTGGGGTCATAGGCCGCTGTCACGTCGGCGGACAGGCAGAAGGACTTTTCATAGCAGGCCCGGGGCAGCACCCCCTGGCCCGCGCACAGGTCGGCCATAAAGGTATCAAAGGCGGCGGACTTCATGCCGGTAACGCCCTCGGAGCCGATCTCCTCCTTGTCCGCCAGCATGCACACAGCGGTGCGCTCCGGGGTGCCCAGCTGAAGCAGGGCGGCCAGGGAGGCATAGGAGCACACCCGGTCGTCGTGGCCGTAGGCCCCGATGAGGGAGCGGTCAAAGCCGATGTCGCAGGCGGAGAAGGCCGGAACGGCGGACAGCTCGGCGGAGATAAAGTCCTCCTCGGTGATGCCGTATTTCCGGTTGAGCAGCTCCAGCACGGCCAGCTTCACCCGGTCGCTGCCCTCGTCGTCCTTCAGGGGGCGGCTGCCCACCAGCAGGTTCAGGCTCTCGCCGGGGATGGCCTCCCCCAGCGGCTTTTTGGACTGCTCCGCCCCCAGGTGGGGCAGCAGGTCGTCAATGGTGAAGAGCGGGTCCCCCTCTCCATTGCCCACGGACACCCGGACGGTCTGGCCGCTCTTCAGGGCCACCACGCCGTGAATTTCCAGCGGAATGGTCACCCACTGATACTTGCGGATGCCGCCGTAATAGTGGGTCTTGCAGAAGGCCAGCTCGTCGCTTTCATACAGCGGGCTCTGCTTCAGGTCCAGGCGGGGCGAGTCGATGTGGGACGCCCCGATGTTCACCCCGTCGGCCAGGCTTCTGCGGCCCATCACGGCCAGCATAATGGCCTTGCCCCGGTTGGAGCGGTAGATCTTGTCCCCAGGCTTAAGCTCCATCCCCCGCTCGTAGGGGCGGAATCCGGCGGCCTCCGCCAGGGCGATGGTGCGGTCTACGCACTCCCGCTCGGTCTTGCCCGCGTCCAGAAACTGCTTGTAGCCGGTACAGTAGGCCTCCATGGCCTCCAGCTCGCCGGGCAGCAGCCGGTCATAGCCGTTCTTTTTGTCGTAGACCAGCGCGCGGCGCAGCTGCTCGCCCCGGGTCACCTCTTTGTTTTCGTCCATTGAAAAGACCTCCTTTTGGTTGATAGTTTATGTGAATGGAAAAAAAGTAACAGAGATTGTATCTATTTTTTCATTTGAATTTCGCTGCTCCAGCGGTGAAATCTCTGTTCCGTCTTTAGAGGGGATGTTCCGCCTGCGGGCGGGCTACTTTCCAGAGAAGGAAAGTAGCCAAAGTTCTCCGGGCCTGCGGGCCCGGACCCAGGGGAGTTGCGCTGTTTCGCTGGCAGTTGCGGCCGGCACGGTGGCCTCAAGAAGGGTGTCTAATCATTATCGCTGCCGCTCTGCTCAGTAGTCGGAACAGGTGCTTCTACAAGATGACTTGCGCCTGAGTGGTGCAATATACATCGTGGGCGCCGAGCACTCCTGTCACTCGTAAGTCATTTTCACGACTTGCTCAGCCCGGCTTCTCTTCCAAGATCCGCTGAAACAGCGCCCGGGCCCGGGCGGCAAATTCCTCCGCGCTGGCACAGTCGTTGACTAGGGCATAGTCACAGCCGCCCATGTAGAAGTCATCGGGCTTCTGGGCCGACACCCGGGATCGGGCGTAGTCCTCAGAAATACCCTCCCGGGCCATAATCCGGCGCACCCGGACCTCCGGCGGCGCGGTGATCGCCACCGTTGCGTGGCAGCGTGCCCCCGCCCCGCTCTCCAGCAGGGCAATGGCGTCGATGGCGGCCAGGGGACAGCCCGACGCCTCCGCCTCGGCCAGCCGCCGATCCAGCTCCCGGCCCACATAGCGGTGGGCGATGGCATTCAGGTCGGCCAGGGCCGCCGGATCCCGGAAGACCACGTTCCCCAGCTTTTTCCGGTCGATCTGCCCTGCCTTGTCCCTCAAAGGGCCGAAGCGGGCCTCCAGCTCCCCCTGCAGGGCCGGATCGTGCTCCAGCAGCTGGTGGTACACGGCATCCGCATCCAGCACACAGCCGCCCAGCTTCTCGATCTCCCTCAGAGCGGTGGTTTTTCCCGCTCCAGTGGGGCCTGTAATGCCGATTACCTTCACAGCTTATCTCCCCCCGCTCAGCCACTCCAGGGCCTTCTCCTCTGTGGGCCAAAAGCCAATCTGCCGGCCCTGATTGCTCTCGTATATAAAATCCCGCAGCGGCTTGCTGGTATAGGGAGAAAAGTCACCCACCACAGCCAGCCGCATCTGATAGTTTACAAACTTCTGCAAAATCTCCCCGGCTGCCCCGGAAGACAGCCGGAAAAAAGACTCATCCAAATATTCCTTTGGTAAAATCACAGCGGAACACCCCGTCTCATAACGGACGGATTCCAGCAGCTCCACCGCCGCTCTCCCGTCCGTGACAGGCGCCTCCAGCGACTGAATCACAACCGTCTGCTGCCGGACCCTATACCGCATGATGCTTCACGCTCCTTTTTCTATACCTGAATAATATGAAACCCCGCCGCTTTATTCAGCCGGTTGGAGATTGCCAGGCCAATCCCCGCGGGATCCGGGCACTGGGCCCAGATGGCGGCCGCGCCGGTGTGGTCAAACCGGCGCAGGGCGTCAAAGATGTGACGGGCCTGCTCCGCCTTGTCCCCGGCCGGCCCCAGGTCCATGACGGGCCCCGTCCCGGGCCGTCCCGTGAACAGGGGGACAAACTCGTCAAAGCAGATGATCCCGTCCCCCGGGGCGGCGTGGGATGCGATATAGGCGGCGCTCTTGGCCGGGTCCCCCGCCACCACCGTCACCGGGGCCTTGGGGGCGTAGTGGCGGTACTTCATGCCGGGGGCCTTGGGCTTCTCCCCCGCCCCCATCAGCCGGGTGACCGCCGGGTCCACCGCCACCTCCCCCAGCACCGACTTCAGCTGCTCCAGGGTGATGCCTCCGGGCCGCAGCAGCCGGGGCGTCGTTTCGGTCAAATCCAGAATGGTGGACTCCACCCCCACGGTGCAGGGGCCGCCGTCCACAATGGCGTCAATTTTGCCGTCCATGTCCTCCAGCATGTGCTGGGCAGTGGTGGGGCTGGGCCGGCCAGAGGTGTTGCCCGAGGGGGCGGCCACCGGTACGCCCGCCAGGCGGATGATCGCCCGGCACAGGGGATGGGCCGGGCAGCGCATCCCCACCGTGTCCAGGCCGGCCGTGACCGCGTCGGGCACCTCGGGCTTCCGGGGCAGAATCAGGGTCAGCGGCCCGGGCCAGAAGGCCTCCGCCAGCGCCCAGGCCCGCTCCGGGATGCTTTGGCAATACCGCTCCAGCCAGGACGCCTCCGGAATATGCAGGATCAGGGGGTTGTCCTGGGGACGGCCCTTGGCCGCAAAAATACGGGCCACCGCCTGCGGGTCAAGCCCGTTGGCCCCCAGCCCGTACACGGTCTCCGTGGGAATGCCCACCAGGCCGCCCTCCCGGAGGATGGCGGCGGCTTGGGCACTGTCCCCGCTATGCAAAAGCAGAGTCTGCACCGCTGCAACACTTCTCTTTCTCTCTGTCTGTCCGGCAAATGGAAAAAATAATATGGGGCATCTCCATCCCATAGTAGTGCTTGACCAGGCGCCCCTTTGCCGTCATGCCGTTTCGCCGGGCCACCGCCTGGGAGGGCAGATTGTTGTCCCGGATGATGGAGCACACCTCGTCAAAGCCCAGGGTGTCAAAGGCATAGTCCCGGCAGGCCCGGGCGGCCTCGGCGGCATAGCCCTTGTGCCAGGCGGCTTTTTCCAGCAGATAGCCCACCTCGGGCATCTGCGTCCCGTCCCCCAGGGGCTGCCAGGTGAGGCCGCACTGGCCCACCATCTCCCCCGTGGTCTTTTCCACCATGCCCCACAGGCCAAAGCCGTCCCGGCGGTAGCGCTCCTGCTGGCGGCACAGCCAGTCCCACGCCTCCTCCTCTGAAAAGGCGTGCTCATAGGCGTACATGACCTCCGGGTCCCGGAGCATCCGGCACAAAGCGGAAAAGTCTTCGTCCTCCATCTCCCGCAGCAGCAGACGTTCGGTCTGCAAGATCAGCTTACCCATGGCCCAGCACCACCTGCACCAGCTCCTGGGGGGTCTCCACGATGATACTGGCCCCCTCCTCCTCCAGCTCGGCCCGGGTGCGGAAGCCCCACAGCACGCCGCAGCTGGTCAGACCGCCGTTTTTGGCCGTCTTAATATCCACATTGCTGTCCCCCACGAACAAGGTATCCGCCTTGGTGGCGCCCATGCGCCCCATCAGCTTGTGCAGCAGCGTGGGGTCCGGCTTGGTGGGCACGCCGTCCAGCGCACCCTGGACCAGGGGAAACAGCCCCGGATAGTAGTGTTCCACCACCGGGCCGGCCATCTGGTCGGCCTTGTTGGACAGCACCGCCAGAGAGACCCCGGCCTCCTTCATTCGGGCCACCGCCTCCGGCATTCCGGCATAGGCGGCCGTCTTGTCCGCCTTGTGGGCGTCGTAATAGGTCATAAACTCCCTCAAAATGATGGCAAGCCCCTCGGGGGAGTGCCACTCGGGCGGGGAAAACCGGAGAACCAGCTGGGTCATGCCATTGCCCACAAAGTACTTGTACTCTTCCACCGAATGGGTGGGCCAGCCGTGGTTCCGGCAGACCCAGTTGCTGGCGTCGGCCAGATCCTCGATGGTGTTGAGAAGCGTGCCGTCCAAATCAAAAATTACATGCTGATACATCGGGTGTCCCCCCTTTTTTGTCACTCGTAAATTCCAATTTCCATCCCGCCGATTTCAACCCTGGTATCGGGGGCAAAGCCGGCGCGCTGGAGATAGGCCTTCACGGCGATCTGGGCAAACTTGGGGTTGACCTTCTCGTCCTCCAGGTCCAGGTCCAGGCGGCCGCCCGCCGGGCCGCTCTCTCCGCCGCATACCGCGCCGTGGTCCTCCAGCACCTGGTTGAGCTCCTCCACCACGTCGGGCAGCAGCTTATCCTGGGGCAGTGTGGTATAGTGGATATAGATGTCCATGCTCTTTTCTCCTGTTCGTAAGCGTTTGATTTGCCGCCCCGGTCGTCAGGCCTGGGCCTTGAGCTGCTCGGCCTGATCGCTGGCCGACAGCGCGTCGATGATCTCATCCAGGTCCCCGTCCATGATGCTGTCTATCTTGTACAGCGTCAGGCCGATGCGGTGGTCGGTCACCCGGCCCTGAGGAAAATTATAGGTGCGGATGCGCTCGTTGCGCATGCCGGAACCCACCTGGCTGCGCCGCTGGGCGGTATACTCGTCCACCAGCTTCTCCTGCTCCGCCTCATACAGCCGGGAGGCCAGAATGCGCATGGCCTTGTCCCGGTTCTGGAACTGGCTGCGCT
>JAHYYS010000015.1 GCA_019424865.1 bacterium | reverse complement strand
GGGACAAGTCCATCACCTATAACTGGCACGACCCGGAGACCAGCTATCTGGAGGCGGTGTTCTCCCGGGGCGACCGCCGTCTGGCCGATGTGCTGGAGTGGGCCTGGCAGCACGGGGCCAAAATGGATTCCTGGAGCGAATTTTTTGATTTCCAGCGCTGGATGGACGCCCTGAAAGCCTGCGGGGTGGACGGAGATTTTTACGCCCACCGGGAGCGGCCGAGGGATGAGGTATTCCCCTGGTGCCGCATCGACCCCATGGTCACCCCCGCCTTCCTGTGGCGGGAGCGGGAGCAGTGCTATGCGTCCCAGACCACCCCGGACTGCCGCACCCGCTGTTCCGGCTGCGGGGCCAACCGTCTGCTGAAAGGAGGGGTGTGCAATGGCTGATCGCCTGCTGTTTTCCAAAACCGGCCGGGCCCGATATATCTCCCATTTGGACCTGATGCGCACCTTTCAGCGGGCCTTTGCCCGGGCGGGTATCCCCATTAAGCACACAGAGGGCTTTCACCCCCATCCCTTTGTCTCCATCGCCCTGCCCCTGTCGGTGGGGTACTCCAGCCAGTGCGAAATTCTGGAGTTCTCCCTTCTGGACGGCGTTGCGGCAGAGGCTGTGCCCGGCCGGCTGACTGCCGCCATGCCGGAGGGCATTGTGGTGCATCAGTGCTACCCGGCCCAGCGCAAGCTGAAGGAGCTGGCCTGTGTCAACTACATCATGAACTTTGAATATCAGGAGGGCAGGCCCCAGGCCTGTGAGCCGGCCATGCAGGAGCTGCTGGGCAGCGAGAGCCTGGTGGTACAGAAAAAGTCCAACAAATCGAAAAAGGGCTATACTGAGGTGGATTTGATCCCTCTGATCCGCAGATGGAATCTGGAGTGTCAAAGCGACACCATGACCCTGGACGCGGTGCTGTCGGCCCAAAACCCGGGCCTGAATCCGGAGCTTATCCGCGCCGCCTTCTGTCAGCGCTATCCCCAGTTCGCCCCTGATTTTGTCACCTTCCACCGCCGGGAGGTGCTGGACGGGGAGGGGAAAGTCTTTCGATAGACGCCGTATGGGCCCAAGCGGCCGGAGCCTGCCCGGAGGAACGGCGAGGCGCAAAAGAAGTTTCCGCCGCCGGGGTTGCCAAATTGTGACCGCAGTGATATAATATACGCGCTTTTGAACCGAAAAAGAGAAGGGAAGATTACCATGTCCGGACATTCCAAGTGGCACAACATACAAAAGACCAAGGGCGCGGCCGACGCCAAGCGCTCTCAGATTTTTACCAAGATCGCCCGTGAGATGATCGTGGCCGTCAAGACCGGCGGCAGCGGCGATCCTGCCAACAACTCCCGCCTGGCCGCCGTTATCGCCAAGGCCAAGGCTGCCAACATGCCCAACGACAACATCAAGCGCACCATCGACAAGGCTCTGGGCGCGGGCAACACCGACAGCTTCGAGAGCGTGGTGTACGAGGGCTATGGCCCCAACGGCGTGGCCATCATCGTGGACGCCCTCACCGACAACCGCAACCGCACCGCGCCGGAGGTCCGCCACCTGCTGGACAAGTACGGCAAGGGTCTGGGCGCCACCGGCTGCGTGTCCTGGTCCTTTGACAAAAAGGGCGTTATTGTTCTGGACTCTGAGGATCTGGACGAGGATACCGTGATGATGGACGCTCTGGAGTGCGGCGCCGACGACATGCAGGCCGACGACGACGTGTTCGAGATCTACACCAGCCCCGACGCATTCAACGATGTGGTGGCTGCGCTGGAGGGGAAGGGCTATACCTTCCTGGAGGCCTCCGTGCAGATGGTTCCCCAGAATTATGTCAAGCTGACGGATGAGGCCGACATCAAAAACATGGAAAAGCTCATCGAGCTTCTGGAGGACAACGACGACGTGCAGAACGTCTACCACAACTGGGAGCAGGATTAACCCTTAAAAAACGAAAGAATATGCGCGCCTGTCTGGCGCCCTGTTGGGCGTCGGCAGGCGCGCTTTTTGTGTCTGTGTCAGGCGGGGCTCAGAGCCCCCGGAAGGTTCCGGGACCTGATTTCGAGCGCCCCAGCTCCAGAGAGGCGAAAAAGACCTGTGTCAGGGAGATAAAATGCTTTGCGGGCTTGGACAGGTATCTGTGCCGGTTGGTCAGCAAGGTGATTTCCCGTTTAATCAGCCCGCCGTTGAGAAGAAGGGGGAACCACCGCAGCGGCTTTGCATTGGCAGGCCGGTTGCGCAGGTGGTCATTTAAAATCATCCCGGTGGCAAAAAATGCGGCCGTCCCCTGAAAATACAGGGAGCGAAACATCTGGGGATAGGCAGTTGTCAAAACCGCATGGGGTGCCAGACCGGCCTCCTCATAGCAGGACAGGATGACGCGGGTCAGGGGGATGCCGTCGGAGGGCAGAACCACAGGGAGATTGGGAAACTCGGTCAGAGAGACGCCCTCATGACCGGTTTGCAGCAGCTCCTCCGCCCGCTGGGGACAGTACTCCCGCAGCAGGTCGTCCGACATGCACAGATACACCCCGTCTGACAGCAGGTGGGTGGCCTGAAGCTCCGGATTCTGGGACTGAAAGACGCCCACACAAAAATCGATGGCATTGTCCGCCAGCTGACGCTCTAACTGATAGGAGGGGCGGTCAGACAGCCGGACATTGACCAGGGGATAGGCCCTGGAAAAGTCTTTCAGAATTTCCGGAATAAAAATAGTCGCCCGGGGGGTGGAAACTCCGATGTGAAGCCGCCCGGAATCCTCGTCCGCCACAGCCTTTAAAACCGACAGGATATTCCCCTCAGAGGCTACCGCCTCCTTGGCATAGGCCAGAAATAACTCGCCCTCATAGGTAAGCTGAAGCTTTGGCTTGCGCTGGAACAGCTTGCAGCCGCAGTTGGATTCCAGCCGGGCGATGTGGCTGCTCAGATTCTGCTGGGAGAGAAACAGACGGTTGGCCGTCTGGGTAAAATTCAGATCCTTTGCGGCCTCGGTAAAATAGTAAAGGCTGGTTGTATCCATAAGCGGCGACCCCTCTTCTCTAAGCCGGCTTTTCGTCAAATCTTAAAAATATAATGTCATTCCACAAAAAATTTTTTGTCTGTCCAAAAATTATCTGTGTTTTACATTTTAGCACATTTTTTGTATTTTGAACATAGACAACTTCATACAGTTTGCAAACAATGGAGCGTGATAAAGTATGAAAATCATGGATTGCACCCTGCGTGACGGGGGCAATGTGGTGGGCAACGGCTTCTCGCCGGAGCTGACCAAAATGATGATCGAGGGGCTGCTGCGCAGCAATATCCGCATCATCGAAATGGGCAATGCCAAGGGGCTGGGCGCCACGGCCAAGGGCTCGCCCGCGCCCATCAGCGACGAGGCCTATCTGGACCTGATCCACCCCTATCTGGACAAGGCCGAAATCGGAATGTTCCTGAACCGCAAGCGCTTTGAGGCGGACAACGTGGCCATGGCCGCGGACAAGGGGATCTCCTTCCTGCGCCTGGGTACCGATGCCGGAGATGGGGAGAAGACCTACGAGGCCGTGGAGATCATCAAAAAGCATGGTATCAAGGTGCGCTACTCCATGATGAAGGCCTATCTGCTGACGCCGGAGGAGCTGGCGGAAGAGGCCGCCGGTCTGGAGGCCCACGGGGTGGACGAGGTGACCATTATGGATTCCGCCGGCACCATGCACCCCGCCGATGCCGGGCGGTATGTGGAGGCTCTGAAGGCCAGAATCAAAATTCCCGTCGGATTCCACGGGCACAACAACCTGGGTCTGAGCGCGGCCAACGCCTTGGCCGCTGCGGAGCACGGCGCGGATATTCTGGACTGCGGCCTGCTGGGTATGGCCCGCAGCGCGGGCAATATGCCCACGGAGCTGGCGGTGGCCCTGATGCATCAGCAGGGCAAGGCCATGGATGTGGATCTGTATACCCTGCTGAAGTTTGAGGACGAGGAGCTGATCCCCGCCATGGAGGAGGAGGGCTATCACACCCCGCTGAAGCCCAAGGATCTGATTCTGGGATACAGCGGCGCCCACTCCTCCTTTATGGGGACCTTCCGTTCTGTGGCTCAGGACTGCGGCGTGGATCTGTACCACCTGATTGTCGAGACCTCCAAGCTGGACCGCAAGGCCCCCACCGAAGCGCTGATGCGCCAGGTGGCCGCCCGCATCAAGGAGATGAACGCATGAAAATTGCATTGGCCGGTCCCTATCCCCAGGGGACGCTGGAGCGCTTTCAGCAGCTGCTGCCGGGACATGAGGTTGTACCCGTCCTAACCCAGGAGGAGTATGACGCCCCCTCTGACGTGCAGTGCATCATTGTCCGGGTGCTGAAAACGCCGGAATCCGTTCTGGAAAACAAGCCGGAGCTGAAGGCGGTCATCCGCTGGGGCGCCGGGTATGACTCGGTGGATATTCAGGCGGCGGGCCGCCGGGGCATTCTGGTGATGAACACCCCGGGCGTCAACGCCTATGCGGTGGCTGAGCTGGCTCTGGGTATGATGATTATGCTCAACCGAAAGGTTCTGGGATATTGGCACAACGCCCGGCAGGGCAACTGGGATCGGGGCGCTTTCGCCGCCTCCTCCTTGTCCCTGAATCATAAGACTGTTGGCATCGTGGGCGGCGGAAATATCGGCCGCCGGGTGGCCGCGCTGGTACAGGCTCTGGGCGCCCGGGTGCTCTACTATGATGTGTTCCGTATGCCCCCGGAGCGGGAGGAGCAGCTGGAAATGACCTATGCTCCGCTGGATGAGCTGGTGGCGCAGTCGGATCTGATCTCCCTGCACGTCCCCCTGCTGGACAACACCCGGCACATCATCGGCGCGGAGCAGCTTGCCCGGATGAAGCCCACGGCCTGTCTCATCAACACGGCGCGGGGCGGCCTTGTGGACGATGCGGCCCTGCTTCAGGCCCTGCGGGAGGGATGTCTTGCCGGGGCCGGGCTGGACTGCGTGGAGGAGGAGGGTTCCCAGGTCACACAGGACCTGCTCTCCGCGCCCAACGTGCTGGTTACGCCCCACATCGGCGGATCCACCGCGGATCTGGCCGACGCCATGATTCCCGCCATTGCGGAGAAAATTCAGGCGCTGGCGGAAGGGGGGAGGGCGGAAAACGTAGTCAATCGGGAATACCTTCCCTTCCATTCCTAAAGTGGACCCCATCAAATTGTAAAGGAGAGTGACCCCGCAATGGAACTTGGAATTGGCATAGTCGCATTCGTAGTCTACATTCTTTTCGTCATTGTGTGGTATCTTGGCCTGAAGCGGAGCATCGCCGAAGCGATGCTTCTGGGCCTGATCGTCTGCTGCGCATTTAACGGGATCGGGAATATTCCCACCACCTTTGTCAGCAGTCTGCAGTCGGCCATGACGGAGGACGTGATGGCGGCCATTATGCTGTTTACCATGATGGCCTCTATTATGACGCAGACCGGCATTATCACCCGGCTTGTCAACATCCTCAACTCGATTCTGGGCCGGCTGCGCGGCGGCCCGGCCTATGTGTCCGCCTGCGCCAGCGCTCTGTTCGGCATGGTTTCCGGCGCCAGCAGCGCCAACGCCGCCACCGTCGGCTCCATCACCATCCCCTGGATGGAGGAGTCCGGCTGGTCCAAGGAGGTGGCCGCTACCATGAACACCGGCAACGCCGGTCTTGGTATCTGCATCCCGCCCTCTTCCTCCATGTTTTTAATGCTGGGCCTGCCCGCTGTGGCAGGCGTGGTATCGGCAGGGGATCTCTACTTTGCACTGCTGTGCGGCGGCCTTTGGACCCTGGTTTACCGTCTGATTCTGGTGCGGTACTATGTTTTCAAGTATAAAATCCCCCCCATCTCTCGCGACAAGATTGCCGGCCTGGGTGCGTCCCTGAAGACAGGCGGTTCCTCGCTGGCCATGTTCCTGGGCATTATCATTCCTCTGCTGGTCATTACCGGGCCTGTTGCCACTTTGCTTGAGGGGCTCGCCTCCTTCGGCGAGGACGGCGTGGGTGCAATGAACATTATCATCTGGGTCCCTGTGCTGATCATGGTGATCTGCCTGATTGAGGGGCGCAAGATGCTGCCCAAGACCCTGGAGGGCTGGACCAAGATGCTGCTGTCCACGGCCAAGCAGTGCTGCAACTGCGGCGCGGTTTCCCTGTTCGCCATGGCCTGCAGCAATGCGCTGAATCAGACCAGCTTCGGCGATGATATGACCACCATCCTGTCCGCGCTGTCCCTGCCCAAGTTTGTGATGATTCTGATCATCGGCTATGTGATTGCGCTGGCCGCCGGCCCGATGAATGCAACCTCCACCACCGTCAGCCTGGGCCCCGTGGCCTACTCCGCCATGGTGTCCGTCGGGGTTCCCCCGGTGACCGCCATTGTGGCTTATCTGATTTTTGCTTCCACCGAGGGCGCGTCTCCCCCCATGTCCTCCCCCATCTTTGTGTCCAGCAGTATCGCCGGGCTGGACGATGTGAGCGTTATGTTCAAGCCCCTTATCTTCCACTACTGTATCCCCGTGGTCTTTGTGGGCGTACTGGTGGCTATGGGAATCCTGCCCATCATTGGAGGGTGATGTAATATGAAAAAGGTACTCAATGTCCTGTTTCTCATCTGTGTGTGCGCCTCGCTGGCGCTGGCCCTGTGCTATGTGGTGCTTCAGGCCGTGGCGGCCATTACGGTCAGCGGATCCCTGGCAGTCTGGGCGTCTGACAACCTGGAGGCCCCCATCTGCATCATGTGTTCGCTTTCCGCCGTCGTGGCTTTCCTGATGAGCTATGTGTTCCGCTGGAAGAGCGGCGACTGAGCACAATTTCCATCCCGCGTTTCCAAGCCGGAGAAGGGGGTACCCCCTTCTCCGGCTTGGTCTGTCCTGCGGCGATGCGGGTTCCTGCCTGGATGGGGGGAGAAAAATGCCGTTTTTCCTTGCGGCACGGACAGGGGTATGGTATACTAGACCTCACAAAGTGCCATAAGGTGTCCGGGGCCGCCCGACGGCTGTCCGGGAGAATAGGGAAGCGGGTGAAACTCCCGCGCGGGACCGCCGCCGTAAGGGTATGAGTTCCGGCCCAGCGTGTCACTGCGGAGCCTCCGCGGGAAGACGGGCCGGCGCGCTGACGCCCCAGCCGGAAGACCTGCCTTGTGGCTGATACTGCCGGGAATTCGGGCAGAGGCCGCAGCTTGGACGGACAAAACAGGCTTGCGGAGGTTGAAGCGGCGCACTTTGTCGGCGTCCCGCTTTGTGGTGCCCTTTCCATCTTCATATCGTGGAGGGGCCTTTTTTGTGGGGAGAGGCCGCCTGCCTTGCCCGGTATATACGAAAAACGGCCCACACAGCCGGAAAAGGAGAACTTGGAATGAAGCAAGCGCTGCTGATTGTCAGCTTTGGCACCGCCTCGCCCCTGGGGCGCGGGGACATCGCTGCCCTGGAAACCGCGCTGGCCCGGGAGGCGGCCGGCATCCCCGTCCGCCGCGCCTATACCAGCCCGACTGTGCGGGCCAAGCTGGCAGAGCGCGGGGAGGAGATCCCAAGCCTGGAGCAGGCCCTGGAACAGCTGGAGCAGGAGGGGACGCATACGGTTTTTATCCAGCCCACCCACCTGCTGCGGGGCATTGAATACGATAAGATCTGCGCCTGCGCCCGGCTGTGGGCCGGCAGATTCGGCCGCCTGTGCCTGGGGCTCCCCCTGCTGGCGGGCAGCAGCGACCTGCGGCAGCTGGCGCAGATCCTGGTCCAAAGCCTGTATCCCCGGGAAGAGGCTCTGGTGCTGATGGGCCACGGGAGCGACCACTTTGCCGACCTGGTCTATCCCGCTCTCCAGACCGCGCTGCGGCTGGAGGGGGCGGAGCGGGCCTATGTGGGGACCGTCAGCGGGTGGCCGGATCTGGACCTGGTGTTAAAGCAGCTGGAATCAGATGCTGTCCGCCAGGTCCGGCTGGCCCCCCTGATGCTGACCGCCGGCGAGCATGCCCGCTCGGACATGGCCGGGACAGGTCCGGACAGCTGGAAGAGCCGGATGGAGGGTGCGGGCTTCCAGGTGGACTGTGTCATGCGGGGGCTGGGGGCTCTGGAGGGCGTCCGGCAGCTGTACTGCAGCCACTTGAAGGAATTGCTCCAAAGCGATGGCCTTTGAGCACTATATCTACTCCGCAGGAAAGCGGCTGCGCTGCGGCTATACCACGGGGACCTGTGCGGCCCTGGCGTCGGCGGGGGCGGCTGCGCTGCTTTTGTCCGGGGAAGCACCGCGCACCCTCTCCCTGACTACCCCAAAGGGCTTTGCGGTGGAGCTGGCCCCGGCCTGGTGCCGGATGGAGGGGGCGGCCGCCCTGTGTGCCGTCCGCAAGGACGCCGGAGACGATCCGGATGTCACCGACGGTCTGCTGATTGCCGCCCGGGCGGAGCGCGCCGGCGGGGAAGGTATCCAGATTGACGGCGGACCGGGGGTGGGCCGGGTCACCCGGCCTGGATTGGAGCAGCCGGTGGGCGCTGCGGCCATCAACCGGGTTCCCCGGGAAATGATTGCTGAAGCGGTGCAGACCGTCTGCCGCACGTTGGACTATCCGGGCGGCCTGAAGATCACCATTCTGGTGCCGTACGGGGCGGAGCTGGCCCGCAAAACCTTTAACCCAAATCTGGGCATTGTGGGCGGGATTTCCATTCTGGGCACCACCGGGGTGGTGGAGCCCATGAGCCTGCAGGCGCTGGCCGACACCATCCGGCTGGAGCTGGGGCAGGCGGCCGCGGCCGGCGCGCGGGATGTGCTTTTGACGCCGGGCGCATACGGAGCGTCCTTCCTGCGGGCGCATGGCCTGCTCAACTGCGGCATCCCGGTGGTCAAATGCTCCAACCTCATTGGCGAGGGCCTGGATGCGGCGGGGGAACACGGGTTTCAGCGGGTGCTGCTGGTGGGGCACGCGGGCAAGCTGGTAAAGCTGGCGGGCGGCATTATGAACACCCACAGCCGCTGGGCCGACTGCCGCGCTGAACTGTTCTGCGCCCACGCCGCCCTGGCAGGCGCCGGGCAGCCGCTGTGTGCCCGGCTGATGGAAGCCGCCACCACCGACGCCTGTCTGGAGCTGCTGGACAGTGGGGGGCTGCGGGACACCGTGCTGAACAGTCTGCTTGACGCGGTTCAGCGCCATCTGGAGCGCCGGGCGGCCGGAGCCTATCAGGTGGGGGCGGCCATGTTTTCCAACCAATACGGCCTGTTGGGTGTGACAAAACAGGCGAGGGAGATTTTATCGATATGGAACAAGGAAAGGGAATTTTTTACACCGTAGGGGTCGGGCCCGGAGATCCGGAGCTGCTCACCCGAAAGGCGGTTCGGATTTTGTCGGAGTGCCCGGTCATTGCCGCACCCCGCACCCGTTCCGGGGGGACGCTGGCCCTGGACATTGTCCGCCAGGTGGTCCCGCTGGAGGGCAAGCAGCTGCTCACACTGCATTTCTCCATGGAGCGCAATCCGGACCAGTGGCAGGAGGCCCACCGCCGGGCGGCGGACGAGATACAGGCCCAGCTGGAGGCCGGGCGCAGCGTGGCCATGCCGAACCTGGGGGACGTCTCTTTGTATGCCACCGGCAGCTATCTGACGGACCTGCTGCGGGAGCGGGGCTGTCAGACCGTGATGGTGCCGGGGGTCCCCAGCTTCTGCGCGGTGGCGGCCTGCCTGGGGGACAGCCTGACCCGGGGCGATATGCCGCTGCATGTCATCCCGGCGGGGGAGGCCGTGCTGGAAGGGGCGCTGGACCTGCCCGGGACAAAGGTGCTGATGAAAGCGGGAAGCCGGATGGATCAGGTGTTCCAGGCCCTGGAGCGCCGCGGCCTGCTGGATCGCTCCGCCCTGGTCCAGGACTGCGGTCTGCCCACGCAGCGCGTTTTTCCTGATTTAAGCCGGCCGCCGGAGGATACGGGCTATTTTTCCACTATCGTTGTAAAGGAATCAGTGTCATGATACATTTCATTGGCGCGGGCCCCGGGGCCCCGGATTTGATTACCCTGCGCGGGGCGGAACTGCTGAAGAGAGCCGGAGTGGTGATCTACGCGGGAAGCCTGGTGAATCCGGCCCTGCTGGGGCTGTGCCCGGCTGGCTGTTCGGTCTACAACAGCGCGGAAATGACCTTGGAGCAGGTACTGGACGTGATGGAGCAGGCCGCCGCCCGCGGCCTGGAGGTGGTCCGCCTGCACACGGGGGACCCCTGTCTCTACGGCGCGGTCCGGGAACAGATGGACGCGCTGGACCGGCTGGGCCTCCCCTGGGATGAGACGCCGGGGGTGTCCAGCTTCTGCGCCGCCGCCTCCGCGCTGGGGGCAGAGTACACGCTGCCCGGCGTAAGCCAGAGCGTCATTATCACCCGGATGGCGGGACGCACTCCGGTGCCCGAGAGAGAGGGCATAGCCGCGCTGGCCTCCCACGGGGCTTCCATGGTCATTTTTCTGTCCGCCGGAATGCTGCCCGCGCTCCAGGCGGAGCTGCTGAAAGGCGCCTACAAGGCCGATACCCCGGCGGCCCTGGTATACAAGGCCACCTGGCCGGAGGAGAAGGTGGCACGCTGCCCCCTGGGCCAGCTGGCCGACACCGGGGCAAGGCTTGGAATCTCCAAAACCGCCCTTGTGCTGGTGGGGGACTTTCTGGGCGCGGCCTATCAGCGAAGCCAGCTGTACCATCCCGCCTTTTCCACCGAATTTCGCGAGGCGTCGGAATGACTGTACAGTTTATTTCCTTTACAAAGCGCGGAGCGGCTTTGGCCCGTCATCTGGCGGACGCCCTGGGGGGCGAGGCATGCCGCTGCGCCGGGGCGGAGGATCTGCGCCAATGGACCCGGCGGAATTTTGTGCCGGGCGGCGCACTGGTATTTGTAGGGGCGGCCGGCATTGCGGTGCGCGCCATCGCGCCCCACATCAAAAGCAAAACCTCTGACCCGGCGGTGGTGGTGGTGGATGAGGGCGGGCACTTTGCCATCCCCATTCTCAGCGGCCATCTGGGCGGGGCGAATGACTTGGCCCGGCAGATTGGCGCGATCTGCGGCGCGGTGCCGGCCGTGACCACCGCCACCGACGTCAGCGGCGTGTTCTCCGTGGATCAGTGGGCCAGGCGCCAGGGCTGTACGGTGATCAATCCGGAGGGCATCAAGGCTGTCTCCTCCCGGCTTCTGCGGGGGGAAAGGATCTCCTGGTTCAGCCAATGGGACATCAGCGGCCCGCTCCCCGCGGGCATTGACCTGGTGCCTTCGGCCCGGCAAAGCCAGGTCTCCGTCACTTTGTCAGGGGAGGAGGGGACGCTGCTCCGCCTTGTGCCCAGAATCGGGGTGCTGGGAGTTGGCTGCAAACGGGGGACGAGCGCGCAGACGCTGGAGCGCGCCGTTCAGGCGCTGCTTCAGTCCGGCGGCATATGCCCCCAGGCGGTGGTTCGGGTGTGCAGCATTACCCGAAAGCGTGATGAGCCCGGCCTGCAGGAGTTTTGCCGGGCCCGCAATCTGCCCCTGACCTTCTTTTCCCCGGAGGAACTGGCCCAGGCGGAGGGGCACTTTTCCGCCTCCGACTTTGTGCAGCGGACCGTGGGGGTAGACAATGTGTGCGAGCGCAGCGCCGTGCTGGGCAGCGGCGGCGGGGCGCTGTGGTTATCCAAGCGGACGGGGGAGGGAACCGCACTGGCTCTGGCTCTGGCTCCCTTTTCTCCCGACTGGAGGTGGCTGAATGAATAAGATATTTGTGGTCGGAATCGGGCCGGGGGGCCGGGAGCAGATGACCGGGCAGGCCCTGGCAGCCCTGGACGAGGCGCAGGTGCTGTGCGGCTATACCAAGTATATCGAGCTGGTGCGTCCCCTGTATCCGGACAAGGAGGTCTGCCAGACCCCCATGACCCGGGAGCTGGAGCGCTGCCGCATGGCGCTGGAGCTGGCCCGGTCGGGCAAGACGGTGGCCATGGTGTGCAGCGGGGACGCAGGGGTTTACGGTATGGCGGGTCCCCTGCTGGAGCTGGCCCGGGACTTTCCCGAGGTGGAGATTCAGGTGGTCCCCGGCGTCACTGCGGCCCTGGCGGGGGCGGCCCTGTTGGGGGCGCCGCTGATGCACGACTTTTGTGTCATCTCCCTGTCCGATCTGCTCACGCCCTGGGAGCAGATTGCCACGCGGCTGCGCTGCGCGGCCCAGGGGGATTTTGTAATCTGTCTGTATAACCCGGCCTCCAGCCGCCGGAGGGAGCATCTGCGCCGCGCCTGTGACATTCTGCTGGAGTACCGCGCCCCCGAAACCGTGTGCGGCTGGACACGCCAGCTGGGCCGTGAGGGGGAGGAGACGCGCCTGATGACTCTGTCTCAGCTGCGGGATGCCCAGGCCGATATGTTTACCACGGTTTTTGTGGGTTCCAGCGCAACCAGAGCGCTGGCCGGGCGTATGGTCACGCCCCGGGGCTACGAGAGGCTGGAATGAAGATTCTGATTTTCGGCGGAACCACCGAGGGGCGCCTGCTGGCCGCTCAGCTGGCCCGGCGCGGCGCCCGGGTCACCGTCAGTGTGGCCACCCCGGTGGGGGCGGAGGAGCTGGCCGGGCTGCCCGGTGTGTCGGTGACTGTGGGGCGGCTGGACACGCCGGGTCTGGCCGCGCTGGCCTCCGGGTTTGACTGGTGCATCGACGCCACCCACCCCTATGCCTGCCAGGTGACGGAAAATCTGCGTTCCGCCTGCCGGGCAGTCAATGTCCCCCTGCGCCGCCTGATGCGGCCGGAGAGCCGGACGGACGGGGCGGAGGTATGGGACAGCTGTGCCCAGGCGGCTGACTTTTTGCGGGATAAACCGGGCAACGTCCTGCTGACAGTGGGCTCCAAGGAGCTGCCAGCTTTCGCCGGGCTGGACAAAGGGCGGATTTTTGCCCGGGTGCTGCCCACCCATGACGGGATTTCTGCCTGCGAGGCGCTGGGGCTGCCGCACCGCAATATTCTGGCCCTCCAGGGCCCCTTTTCCCGGAAGATGAACGAGGCCATGCTGGAGCAATATCAAATTGCCTGGCTGGTGACCAAGGACGGGGGGGCGGCGGGCGGCTTTGCAGAAAAGCTGGCCGCCTGCCGCGCCCGGGGTGTGCGTCTGCTGCTGATTCGTCGTCCGGCGGATCAGGGCGCGCGCATGGAGACAATTTTAGCGGAGTTGGAGGGAATGCTTCCATGAGAGTAACACTGCTGGGCGCCGGCTGCGGCGGAAAGGACACGATGACGGTTCAGGGTCTGTCCGCCCTGGACCAGGCCGACTTTGTGGCGGGCGCCGGGCGTCTGCTGACGGATCTGCCGCTGCCCGACGGCGTGCCCACCGGGCAGGCCACCAAGCCGGAGGAGCTTCTGCGCCTGCTTCTGGACTCCGGGAGTCAGCGGCCCTGTGTGGTATACAGCGGGGACACGGGGCTGTTTTCCGGCGCGAAAAACCTGCTTCCCCTGCTGAAGGAACGGGGAATCGAAGTGCAGGTGCTCCCCGGAATATCCAGCCTGCAGTATTTTGCGGCCCGCCTGGGAAAGTCCTGGCAGGACTGGGGGATCTATTCGGCCCACGGCGTCAGCTGTGACCCGGTGGCGGCGGTGTGTGCCGGCCGCCCCGCCTTTTTCCTGACCGGCGGGACCCAGGGGCCGGCAGAGCTGTGCCGCACTTTGTCCCGCGCCGGTCTGGGCGGGCTGGAGGCCTGGGTGGGGGAGAACCTGTCCCTCCCCCAGGAGCGGGTGACCTATGGAACGGCGGGCCAGATGGCGCACGAGCAGTTTGCCCCGCTGAGCGTTCTGCTGGTATACCCCGTCCCGGACCGGCCGCGCCGCGCCCCCGGCATCCAGGACGAGGCCTTTCTTCGCGGAAAGACGCCCATGACCAAGCAGGAGGCGCGCGCCGCTGTCCTGGCCAAGCTGGCCGTGGGGCCGGAGGACGTGTGCTGGGACATTGGCGCGGGCACGGGAAGCGTGTCGGTGGAGCTTGCCCTGCAGTGCAAAGAGGTTTGGTCGGTGGAGCGGGATGCCGCGGCCTGCGGCCTGATTCTGGCTAACCGGGGGCGCTTCGGCGCCTGGAACCTCCATCTGGTGCAGGGGGAAGCCCCCGACGCCCTGGCGGGACTTCCCGCCCCGGACGCCGCATTCGTGGGGGGCAGCGGAGGTCAGCTGAACGCCGTCCTCCAGGCGGTCCATGGGGCCGGTCCCCGGGCCCGGGTGTGTGTCAGCGCCATTTCTTTGGAGACGCTGAGCGCCGGCTTTCAGACTTTATCCGACCTGGGATACGATGTGGAGGTAACCCAGCTGTCGGTAAGCCGGGCCAAAAGCGCCGGGGAGCTTCACCTGCTTCTGGCCCAGAATCCGGTCTTCCTGCTGGTGGGGACCCCCCGATGAAGGGACTGATGCTGACCGCTATGGGCAGCGGCAGCGGCAAAACCGTGGTGACCTGCGGCCTGCTTTGTGCGTGGAAGGAACGCGGGCTTGATATACGCGCCTTCAAATGCGGGCCGGACTATATAGACCCTATGTTCCACACGCAGGTTTTGGGGGTGCCCAGCCGCAATCTGGATCTGTTTTTACAGGGACCGGAGGGGGCTGCGCACACACTGACCTCGTCGGGCGGAGCGCTCGCCGTGATCGAGGCGGCCATGGGGTTTTATGACGGCGTGGCCGGCACCCACCAGGCCAGCCCCTGGCAGGTATGCGATGCAGTGGGGGCAAAGGCCATTTTAATCCTGCGGCCCGGCGGCTCCTTCCTGACCCTGGCGGCCCAGGTGCAGGGGATGCTGTCCTTCCGCAGACCCAGTCAGATTGCGGGCGTGCTGTTTAACGACTGCCGGCCCGCCCTGTGTGACCGTCTGGCCCCGGTGCTGGAGCGGGAAACCGGTCTCCCGATGCTGGGTTGTCTGCCCCCCATGGAGGAGGCCAGCGTGGCCAGCCGGCACCTGGGGCTGCTCACGGCCGGAGAGATAGACCGGTGCCGCGAGCGGTTCCAGGCGGTGGGGCGCCAGCTGGAGGAAACTGCGGACCTGGATCGCCTGCTGTCCCTGGCAGGTGATCTGACCCCAAGTACCGGGGCGGCTGCGGCTAAGCTTTCCCCCAGGTGCACCATTGCGGTGGCCCGGGACGAGGCCTTCTGCTTCTATTATGCCGACAACCTGGAGGCCCTGGAACAAGCGGGAGCGGAGCTGTGCTGCTTCAGTCCCATCCGGGACCGGGAAATTCCCCGCGGGGCCGACGGGCTGTATCTGGGGGGCGGCTATCCGGAGCTGTATGCCGGGGCGCTGAGCCAAAATGAGGCGATGCGCCGCAGCGTCTCCCAATGGCTGGGGGCGGGCCGGCCCACGGTGGCCGAGTGCGGCGGCTTTTTATACCTGCAGCGCACCCTTCAGGATCAAGAGGGGCGCATCTGGCCCATGGCGGGCGTTTTACAGGGAGAGGGATACCGGACGGACCGGCTTCAGCGCTTCGGCTATCTGACGCTGGAGGCGGAGGAAGACAGCCTGCTGTTCCGCGCGGGAGAACAAATTCCCGCCCACGAGTTTCATCGCTGGGACTGTACGGAAAATGGGGCGGGGCTGCGGGCGGTCAAGCCGGACGGACGCCAGACCTGGCGCTGCGGCTTCGTCGGTCCGGGACTGTATGCCGCCTTTCCCCACCTGCATTTCGGCGGACGCCTGCCCATGGCGCAGCGCTTTGTGTCCGCCGCTTCTGCCTGGAGAGAGGAGCACCGATGAAAGCACTTTCTGATTTACTCCATGAGATCTGTCCCCCGGATGAGGCGGCGCGCCGCGCCGCCCGGGTCCGCTGGGACGACCTGGCCAAGCCCCTGGGGAGCCTTGGCCTGCTGGAACAGGCTATCGGACAGATCGCCGCCATCACCGGCAGTCCGGAGGTAACTTTGGAGCGCCGTGCGCTGGCGGTGCTGTGCGCGGATAACGGTGTGGTGGCCCAGGGGGTCACCCAGACGGACAGCTCCGTCACCGCCGCCGTAGCCCGGGCTCTGGGGGCGGGGGAGAGCACCGTATGCCACATGGCCCGGCCCGCCCGCTGCCAGGTGATTCCGGTGGACATGGGAATTCTGGATTTTTCCGGGGCCCCCGGCGTGCTGAACCGCCGCGTCCAGAACGGCACGGGGGATATCACAAAAGGGCCCGCGATGTCCCGTCAGGCGTGCATTCAGGCCGTGGAGACCGGGGCGGATCTGGCCCGGGAGCTGAAGGAACAGGGATTTCATATTTTAGCGACCGGTGAAATGGGAATTGGAAACACCACCACGGCCAGCGCCGTGGTCAGCGTGCTGTTACATCTGCCTCCGCGGCGGGTTACCGGACGGGGGGCCGGCCTCTCTGACGCCGGTCTGGAGCGGAAGGTACGGGCCGTGGAGACAGCTATATCGGTGAACCGGCCGGACGGCAATGACCCGCTGGACGTACTCGCCAAGGTCGGGGGCCTGGACTTGGCCGGGCTGTGCGGCCTGTTTTTGGGCGGCGCGCGGTACGGCCTGCCTGTGGTGGCAGACGGCCTTATCAGCAGTGCGGCGGCCCTGTGCGCGATACGTCTGTGTCCGGCGGCCCGGGGGGCTGTTCTGGCCAGCCATGTCTCCGCCGAGCCGGCGGGCGGGCTGGTGCTGGAGGCTTTGGGCCTCAAGCCCCTGATTACAGCGCAGATGCGCCTGGGGGAGGGGAGCGGCGCGGTAGCCGTCCTGCCCCTTTTGGACATGGCCCTGTCCGTATATCACAGCGGCCAGACCTTCGGCCGGCTGGGCATCCAGGCCTATACGCCGCAGTAGGGGGGACGGCTGTGTTTACCTTGGTTGTGGGCGGCGCGTCCAGCGGAAAAAGTGCGTATGCTGAGGCACACACGCTTACGCTGGACGGCCCGCGCGTCTATCTGGCCACGATGCGGCCCTTCGGCCCGGAGGGGCAGGCCCGCGTTCTGGCCCACCGGGCCCAGCGCCGCGGCAAAGGCTTCCGGACCGCAGAGCGGTATACCAACCTGGCCGCGCTTTCGCTTCCGCCGGCGTCCAATGTCCTGCTGGAATGCCTGGGGAATCTGGTGGCCAACGAGCTGTTTGACCCGGATGGGGGCGGCCCCGGATGCGCCCTGTCGGGTGTAGAGGCTCTGCTGGAGCAATGCCGCCATCTCACGGTTGTAACCAACGAGGTATTCTCCGGGGGAATGGACTATCAGGGAGATACCCTGGCTTACCTTCGCGAGCTGGCCTGGACCAACCGAGCTCTGGCAGCTCGGGCGGATCGCGTGGTGGAGGTGGTCTGCGGGCTGTCAAACGTACTCAAGGGAGGGGACGCCTCAACATGAGCATATTTGGCACCCTTGCGGTGGCATTTTCCATGTTTTCCGCCATTCCGGTGCCCCAGGTGGAGTGGAAGACAGAGAATATGCGCTATGCTCTGTGCGCCTTTCCGCTGGTGGGGGCCGTCATTGGTGCGGGGTGCTGGCTTTGGGTCTTGGTCTGCGGTCTGCTTGGGCTGCCGGGCCTGCTGCGGGGAGCCGGACTGTGCCTGATCCCGATTCTTCTGACAGGGGGCATCCATTTGGACGGCTACGCGGACACCTGTGACGCCCTGGCCAGCCACGGCAGTCCTCAGCGCCGCCAGGAGATTCTTCACGACCCGCATCTGGGCGCCTTCGCGGCTATCCATCTGGGGGTGTACTTCGTCGCATCCTTCGCTCTGTGGACCTCCCTCCCGGACTATCGGGGCGGAGCCGTGCTGCTGTCCTTCTGCCTGTCCCGGGCGCTGTCCGGCCTGGGGGTGGCCAGCCTGCCCCTGGCCCGCAGCACCGGACTGGTTCATACCTTCGCCAGTGGTGCGGATCGGACCCGCGTTCGGGCTGTCCTCACCGTGGCCTGCGGACTGTTGGCCCTGGCCCTGTGTCTGCTGGAGGGGCCCGCGGGCGCGGCCATGGCCGCGGCGGGCGGTCTGGCCTATTGGCGGCTGTGCCGGACGGCAAGCCGACAGTTCGGCGGATTGTCGGGCGATCTGTCCGGCTGGTTTTTACAGCGGGCGGAGCTGTGGATGCTGGCGGCGCTGTGCATTGCGGAATACGTGGAGGTTTTGCTGTGATTTTTGTGACTGGCCCGCTGTTTGCGGGGAAAAAGGCCTATATTTCTCAGGTCCTGGGCCTGTCCGCCCAGGAGCTGGCGGAACGGGCGGTTTGGGACGTACAGGATTTGGCCGCTGAAGCGGACAACCTGGAGGAGCTGGCCCGGACCCTGGCCCGCCGGGAAATTGTGATTGCCACCGAGGTAGGCGGGGGCGTAGTTCCCGTCCAGGCGGAACAGCGCCGCGCGCGGGAGGCGGCGGGACGCCTGGCCTGCCTGCTGGCTGCCCGGGCGGACATCGTGGTGCGGGTGTGCTGCGGTCTGCCTCAATTACTGAAGGGGGAGTGGCCATGCTCATCTATCTGATTCGGCACGGTGAGACAGTATATAATACAGAAAAACGATACCAGGGATCTGCCGATATTCCGCTGTCACCGGCGGGGCGCGCCGCCCTGCGCCGGGCGGATTTTGACCCGGACATTGTCTGGACTTCACCGCTCACCCGGGCTGTGGAGACGGCACAAATCATATTTCCGTCATCAAGGATTATCCCTGTACAGGGATTGCGCGAGATGGATTTTGGCGCATTTGAAGGGCGAAATGCAAACGAGATGGAGCAGGATGCCGACTACCGCGCCTGGGTGGACGGCCGGTGTGTGGGCCGCTGCCCGGGGGGCGAGAGTATGGAGGAATTTGCTGCCCGAACCTGCCCGGCCTTTGCCGCACTGGTCCAGGATGCCCTGGCCCAGAAGCGGGAGCAGCTGGTTGTGGTGGCCCACGGCGGCACACAGATGGCGGTTCTGGGGCTCCTGTCCCGCCCGGTGCGGGATTACTACCGCTGGATGGCGCCCAACGGCGGGGGCTATATTCTGAAAACGGATGCCTGGGAAGGGGAGCGCCCTCTGGAGCTTGTAAGGGAAGTGAGCTTTACAAGTGCTTGATGGAGAGGAAATCCTGTTCTCCGCGCTGCTCGGCTTTGGACTGGATCTGCTGCTGGGGGACCCCGCCTGGATGCCCCACCCGGTTGTATGGATGGGTCGGTGTATCTCCGCGCTGGAGAAGGGACTGCGTGCGCTGTTTCCCGAAACGCCGCGCGGGGAACTGGCGGCGGGGGCCCTGCTGGCCGGGATTCTCCCCCTGAGTACTCTGGCCATATCTGCCGGAGCGCTTTGGCTGGGCGGCCTGATTCACCCCGGCGTACGGCTGGCGCTGGAGGTGCTCTGGTGCTGGCAGGCGCTTGCCCTGCGGGGCCTGCGGGACGAGAGCATGGGCGTGTACCGTGCACTGACCCGCGGCACTCTGGCCCAGGCCAGAACGGCTGTCGGCCGGATTGTGGGACGGGATACTGCGGCTCTGGACCGGGCAGGCGTCACCCGGGCGGCAGTGGAGACCGTGGCGGAAAATTTCTCTGACGGCGTAACAGCGCCTTTGTTTTACATGCTGCTGGGCGGCGCGCCCCTGGCTTTATGCTACAAGGCGGTCAATACCATGGACAGCATGGTGGGGTATCGAAACCACCGCTATCTGTACTTTGGCCGGGCGGCGGCCCGGCTGGACGACGGGGCCAACTTCCTGCCCGCCCGGCTGTCCGCTCTGCTTCTGATTGCATCCGCCCCTTTTGCCGGACAAAATGCACGGGGTGCCTGGCGAATTTGGCGGCGGGACCGGAGGAAGCACGCCAGCCCGAATTCCGCCCAGACCGAGTCAGCTATGGCGGGGGCGCTTGGGGTTCAGCTGGCGGGGCCGGCTTTTTATTTTGGCGTGCGGCAGGACAAGCCTTATCTGGGCGACCCGGTAAGGCCCATCGTGCCGGAGGATATCCCCGCGGCCAACCGCATGCTGTACACGGCCTCCCTGCTGGGGCTGGGACTGCTTGTTTTGCTGCGGGGCGGGGCAGAGCTTCTTTTATGAGCAAGGAGGGATGAGAATGCAGCTGCACCACGGCGGGGATTGGATGGGATACGTCCGGGAATGCGGCGGGATGCCCCTGGACTTTTCTGCCAGCATCAGTCCTCTGCCGCTGCCGGAGGGGGTCCGTCAGGCGGCTTTTGCGGCGCTGGAGGGGCCTCAGCACTACCCGGATCCCCTGTGCCGGGCGCTGCGGGATCGGCTGTCCCGCCTCCACGGCGTGCCGCCGGAGCATATTCTGTGCGGGGCAGGGGCGGCCGATTTAATCCTTCGCCTGGCTCTGGCCGTACGGCCCAGGCGGGCAATGGTATTGGCCCCCACCTTTGGGGAATACAAGCACGCGCTGGATCTGGCGGGGTGCCGGACGGAAGAATTTGTTCTCCGGGAAGAAGACGGGTTTGCGGTTACAGAGCGGCTGCTGCCGCACATTTCTCCTGAACTGGACCTCTTGTTCCTGTGCCAGCCAAACAATCCGACAGGCCGCACCGTTTCCAGGCCGCTGTTGGAGCAGATTGCGGCGCGCTGCACCCAGTGCGGCGTGATCTTGGCCTTGGACGAGTGCTTTCTGGACTTTCTTGCGGAGCCGGAGGCCTGTTCTCTGGCTGGACAGGTGGAACGCTGCCCCAATCTGGTGGTATTCCGGGCCTTCACCAAGTTCTGGGGGATGGCGGGGCTGCGCCTGGGCTATGTGCTGTGCGGAAATGCCCAGCTTCTGAGCCGGATGTACCAGTCCGGCCAGCCCTGGCCGGTATCCGCCCCCGCTCAGGCCGCCGGCGCGGCTGCCCTGGAGGATCGGACCTATGGGGACGCGCTGCGCACCCTGATCCGCACACAGCGGCCTGTCCTGACTCAGGTCCTGTCCCGATTGGGGTGCAGGGTCTGCCCGGGCGAGGCCAATTTTCTGCTGTTTTATCACCAGGATACGAAGCTGTGTCAAAAGCTGCGGCAGAAGGGAATTTTACTGCGGGACTGCTCCGGCTTCTCTGGCCTGGGGCCGGGATGGTACCGCACATCAATTCGAACGCAGGCGGAAAATCAGGCCTTGTTGTGCGCTTTGGAGGAGGTAATGTAGATGGCACGGTGCATTATGGTTCAGGGGACCATGTCCGGCGTGGGAAAAAGCCTGCTGGTCACAGCTCTGTGCCGGATTTTCAGCCAGGACGGCTGGCGTGTCGCCCCCTTTAAAAGTCAGAATATGGCCCTGAACAGCTTTATCACCTGGGACGGTCTGGAGATGGGACGGGCCCAGGCGGCTCAGGCCCAGGCGGCCGGCCGGGAGCCCGATGTACGCATGAATCCCATTCTGCTCAAACCCTCCAGCGACACAGGAAGCCAGCTGATTGTCCGCGGAGAGGTGCGCGGAAACTATGCCGCCCGCGACTATTTCAAGATGAAAACAAGCCTGATTCCGGAAATTCTGGAGGCCTACCGCAGTCTGGCCCAGGAGTGCGATATCATTGTGATAGAGGGAGCGGGCAGCCCGGCGGAAATCAACCTGAAGGCGGACGATATTGTCAACATGGGGCTGGCGAAGCTGGTAAACGCCCCCGTTTTGCTGGCGGGGGATATTGACCGGGGTGGAGTCTTCGCCCAGCTGTATGGCACGGTGGCCCTGCTGGAGCCGGAGGAGCGGCGGCGGCTGGTCGGCACCCTCATCAACAAATTCCGCGGGGACGAAAGCCTGCTGCGCCCGGGATTGGCTATGCTGGAGGAGCGAACCGGTCTGCCGGTTCTGGGCGTCATCCCCTATGTCCGGGCGGATTTGGATGAGGAGGACAGCCTGGCGCCTATGCTGGAGCAGAAGCGGAAGCGGCGCGACCTGGATATTGCGGTGATCCGCCTGCCTCACATCTCCAATTTTACAGACTTTGCGCCGCTGGAGCTGCACCCCCAGCTGGGCGTGCGGTATGTGGAGCGGCCGGAGGAGCTGGACACGCCCGATCTGGTGATTGTGCCCGGAACCAAGAGCACTATGGCCGATCTCCTGTGGCTGCGGCGCTGCGGCCTGGAAGATCATATCCGGCAGCTGGCCGGCAGGGTGCCGGTGCTTGGGGTGTGCGGCGGTTATCAGATGCTGGGCCGGACGCTGTCCGACCCGGACGGGGCAGAAGGGGGCGGATCCCTGGCTGGTCTGGGACTGCTGCCCTGTGAAACGGTATTTGAATTGCAAAAACACCGCACCCTCCAGCGGGCAGTGACCCTGGCGCCCCCTCTGGAGGGGGCGGCGCTGGAGGGATACGAGATCCACATGGGACGCACCAGGCGTCTGGAAGGCGCCCCGTTCTGCCGTCTGGCGGACGGCAGGGAGGAGGGCGCTGCGGCCGGGCTGGTGTTTGGAACCTATCTCCACGGCCTGTTCGACACCGGGGAGCTGACCAAACGGCTGGCTGAGTGGCTTGCCCGGCGGCGCGGGCTTGTGCCGGTTCCGGACCGTCCGGAACACTATGGGCTCCATCGTCAGCGGCAGTATGACCTGCTGGCCGAGGCGGTACGGACACATCTCGATCTGGATGCAATTTACCGCGCAATGGAGGGGAGCGAATATGGAGCGTAGCGGACTGGTCCACCTGTACTGGGGCGAGGGCAAGGGAAAAACCACGGCGGCTATGGGCCTGGCCCTGCGCGCTCTGGGCGCCGGATGGCAGGTCAATGTGGTTCAGTTCTTAAAGAACGGAAGCAGCAGTGAGCTGGAGCCCCTGGCCCGGCTTGGGGCCTGTATCTTTTCCGGAGACGGGGAGATGAAGTTTGTCTCCCAAATGACCCAGGCTGAGCGGGCGGCCCAGCGAAGCCGCCAGACGCAGCTGCTGCGGCGGGCGCTGTCCACGCCCTGCGATTTGCTGATTTTGGACGAGGCCTGCGCTGCGTGGCAGCTGGATATGGTGGACCGGGCGCTGCTGCGGGACGCGGTGCTGGACCGCCCGTCCGGACGCGAGGTCGTGCTCACCGGCCGGGATCCGGCCAAGTGGATGGCTGCGGCAGCGGACTACTCCACTCGGATGGACTGCCGTGCCCACCCCTATCATCGGGGCGTTACGGCCAGAAGGGGAGTGGAATTTTGAAAGAAACGTCCAACATCCTCCGTCCCGGGGAGATAGAGCGGGCCAGCCTGGCTATCATCAGCCGGGAGCTGGAGCAGCGCGGCATTGTACTGGAGGCGGAGCACGCCGCTGTGGTCAAACGCGCCATTCACGCCACAGCGGATTTTGACTATGCGGAAACCCTCCGCTTTACCCCCCGGGCCTGCTTGCTGGGCAGCCAGGCGCTGCGCCGGGGCACCGCGATTGTAACAGATACCAACATGGCCCGTTCTGGGATCAGTGCCGCCGCCATGGAGGAACTTGGCTGCCGCGCAGTGTGCTTTATGGCGGAGGAAGCGGTGGCCCGGGAGGCCAGGAGCCGCGGGATTACCCGCGCCGCAGTCTCCATGGAAAAGGCAGCACGGGAGGTACCCGGTGCGGTTTTGGCGGTGGGAAATGCCCCCACGGCCCTTCTGCGGATCGCCGACCTGGTGGAACAGGGACTGCGTCCGGCCCTGGTGATCGGGGTCCCGGTTGGCTTTGTCAACGTGGAGGAGAGCAAAATACGGCTGTTTTCCGTCTGCCAGGCCTGTGAGGTGCCCGCGATCGTCGCCATGGGGCGTAAGGGGGGCAGCACGGTGGCTGCCGCCATCTGCAACGCCCTTTTGTATACGGCGGCCCGGATGCTGGATCCCGCTGACCGGGGCTGGGGCTGAAGCCAAAATGAGGAGGAATCAAATATGAAACGAATCCGAATGCTGCTTGCCGTGCTGCTGTCAGCCGCGCTTCTGTCCGGATGTGCGGGGCAGGGGAACGGCGAGAGCGCGTCGGCCTCTGTCTCCCAGGACACAGAAGCGGAACAGGCCGTCTCATTCACAGACGTAATGGGGTATCCGGTAACGCTGAACAGCTGGGACCGCGTGGTGTCGCTGTACGGCAGCTTTGGAGAGACCTGGATGCTGGCCGGCGGAACACTGGTGGGCACGACCAGCGACGCCATTGAGGAACGCGGCCTGGTGCTGGGGGATGAGGTTGCCATTGTGGGGTCGGTCAAGCAGCCGAACTTTGAGGAAATTCTGGCGGCCAACCCGGACTTTGTTATTTTGTCCGCCGACACAGCCGAACACGTGGAGCTGCACGATGCGCTGACAGACGCCGGGATTGCCCACGCCTATTACCGCGTGGACACCTTCTCCGACTATTTATCCATGCTGGAACAGTTCTGCAGCCTTACCGGAAGGGACGACCTGTACGAGCAGAACGGTCTGGAGGTCCAGGCTCAGATTCAGCAGGTGCTGGAACAGGTCGAGGGCCGGGAGGGGCCGACGGTACTGCTGCTGCGGGCCTATTCCACCGGCGCCAAGGCCAAGGGAGCGGATAATCTGGCCGGCGTCATGCTGGAGGATCTGGGAGCGGAGAACTTGGTGGAACGCTATGACAGCCTGTTGGAGGAGGTCAGCATGGAGGAAGTCATTGCGGCCGACCCCGACTATATCTTTGTGGTCACCATGGGGTCCAGCCAGGAGAAGGCCCTGGAATACATGTCGGAGCATTTCCAGAGCAATCCCGCCTGGGCGGGATTGACGGCTGTGGCCAATGACCACTATGTGGTACTCCCCAAGGAGCTGTTCCACTATAAACCCAATGCCAGATGGGGGGAGAGCTATGCCTACCTTGCGGAAATCCTCTATCCTGACCTTGCCGGCACCCTCTAACCGGGGGAAAGCGCTGGTTTTGCTGTGCCTGGGGGCGGCGCTTGTCTGCGCCGTCCTGCTCAGCCTGCGCATGGGCAGTCAGGCCTATACTACAAGTCAGCTGCTGCACGCGCTGATGAACCGGGATGCTCAGGATCCCATATGGCGCATTCTGATCCATGTTCGTCTTCCCCGGACGCTGGCCGCGCTGCTGTCCGGATGTGCACTGGCGGTGGCTGGCACCCTGACCCAGGGGGTGCTGAACAACGCGATGGCCAGCCCAAACGTCATCGGCGTCAATGCCGGGGCCGGCTTTTTTGCCATGCTGGCTGTTACCCTGTTTCCAGGGGTGCCCGGCCTGCTGCCGGCCGCCTCTTTCTTCGGGGCGCTGGTCACTGCAATGGTGATCTATCTGCTGGCCGGGCGGGGCGGCATGTCCCGAACCACGCTGATTTTGGCGGGTCTTGCGATCAGCAGCATGCTGACCGCCGGTATGGATACCATCACGCTGCTGTATCCGGACCAGGTTGTGGGGGCCTCCGGCTTCATGATGGGCGGCCTGAGCGGCGTTACCCTCAGTTCCATCCGGAGTGCCGCCGGCTATCTGCTGACAGGGCTTCTGCTGGCCGCCTTTTTAGCCGTGGATTTGAACGTATTGCAGTTGGGGGAGGAGAGCGCCGGCAGCCTTGGAATGCACGTGGGCCGGGTCCGATTTCTGTCCATTCTGGCCGCCGCCCTGCTGGCGGGTTCGGCGGTCAGCTTTGCCGGACTGCTGGGGTTTGTCGGCTTGCTGGTGCCCCACATGGGACGGCGTCTGGTAGGAGGGGACAACCGCTGGCTGCTGCCTGCGTCAGCCCTGTTGGGCGGGGCTTTTGTGCTGGTGTGCGATGTGGCGGCCCGGGTGCTGTTTGCCCCCTTTGAGCTTCCGGTGGGAATTGTGATGTCGGTGCTGGGCGGACCGTTTTTTCTCAGCCTGCTGCTGCGCCGTGGAAGGAGCCGGGTCTATGATTGAATTTCGTCAGGTGACCACAGGCTATGGAAATACAGTCGCTGTAAAGGATATTACCTTTCACGTTGAACAAGGGACTATTACCAGCCTGATCGGCCCAAATGGAAGCGGGAAATCCACCCTTCTTCGGGCCGCTGTTGGCCAGCTGCCCCTTTGGGGCGGCGACATCGTGATAAAAGGAAAGTCCCTGTCATCATATGGCCGCAAGGAGTTGGCACGCACAGTCGCGTTTATGCCCCAAAGCCGCAGCGTGCCGTCCATTACTGTGCGCGGCCTGGTGTCCCATGGGCGCTTTCCATACCTGGGCTTATCCCGAAAGATGATGGCCAGGGACAAACAAGCGGTGGCCCAGGCTATGGAACAGACGGGGGTGGCAGAGTGGGCCGATCGGGACCTGCGGGCTCTGTCGGGCGGCGAACGCCAGCGGGCCTATCTGGCCATGGCCCTGGCCCAGGATACCGACGTTATTTTTCTGGATGAACCGGCCACCTATCTGGACATCAGCCACCAGTTTGAGCTTTTGGAACTGATCCGCGCTTTGAACCGTCAGGGAAAGACCATTGTGATGGTTCTGCATGACCTGGGACACGCACTCAGCTGCAGCCATAACGTGGCGCTTTTATACCAGGGGTGCCTGGCGGCCTGTGAATCCCCCCGATCCCTGTATCAAAGCGGGGAAATTGATCGTATTTTTCAGGTATGTACCCATCAGGTCCAGGGGAGTTATTATTTTACGGCCCGCTCCCGGGCGGACTGAAACGATCCATCGAAACGGTCAAAAAGCAGCGCGCCGCATGATGAAATGCGGCGCGCTGCTTTTTCGAGTCGTCGGCTATTGGGAGAAATCAGGCTGTCGCGAATCGTCTGCATCTGAATTTCGTTAAGAATTCTGCTTTAATCAGAAATTTTCTCTTACATCTGGCCTGAAAAAGTGCTATAATAAAGAAAATAGCAAGGCAAGCGGCCAACGGAAGGCGCAGCTGCCCACAGATAAACAGATAAATGGGAGGCGCAGGAAATTGTATCAGCCAGGACAGCTTATTGTGTATGGGGCAGAGGGCGTATGCCGCGTTGCGGCAGTGGGACCGCTGTCCATGCGGGAAGCGCAGGACGGGGTCAATTATTATACCTTGTCCCCGCTGTACCGCTCTGGAACGATTTACGTTCCGGTGGACGCCGCCCTGCATACCCGTCCAGTCATGAGCAGGGAAGACGCACAGCGTCTGATTGCCCATATTCCGGACGTAGCGCCTAAGCTGTGTGAAAGCAACAATCCTCGTCTCCTGAATGAGCATTATCAGGCACTTTTGAAGAGCGATGACTGTGTCGATCGGGTTCGTCTGATTCGTGCTGTCTATGCGAAAGGCCGGGCCGCTGCCAAAAAGGGCAAGCGGCTTGGTCAGGTAGACGAGCGCAGCATGAAGCGGGCGGAGGATATTCTGCACGGCGAGCTGGCTGTGGCGCTGAATATTCCTGTGGACGGCGTAAAGGACTACATCTCCAACGTTCTCAATGGCTCGCAGGCAAGTTAAACAAGTATCCGGAAGGGGGAAACCTGAGATGGATAAAAGGATTATTACCGTAAGCCGAGAGTTTGGCAGCGGAGGCAGAAGCATTGCAAAGGAGCTGGCGAACCGTCTGGGCTGGAAATATTATGACAAGGAATTGGTCAAACAGGTGGCCGATGAGACCGGATTTTCCCCTGAGTTTATTGAGGAGCGCGGGGAGCTTGCTTCCAGTGGGAGCCGCCTGGCCTACGCTATGTTCGGCCGCGGCGGGACGCCCGGTGTGATGCGGGGGATGTCCGCCAATGATTTTCTTTGGTGCATCCAGCAGGACGTTATTTTGAAGCTGGCGGAGCAGGGGAACTGTGTCATTGTTGGACGCTGCGCGGATTATATTCTGCGCGATAGGGAAGATGCTTTCCATATTTTTATCCATGCTCCCATGTCCTTCCGTGCGGATCGGATTGTACGGCTGTATGGCGAGTCAGAACATAGCCCCGAACAGCGCCTTCAGGACAAGGACAAGCGCCGCCGGGTCAACTATCAGCACTACACCGGGAGAGAGTGGGGGATGTCCCAGAATTATAACTTGTGTCTGGACAGTGCCGCTCTCGGAGTAGAGCGCTGCCCGGATCTGATCTTGCGGGCCATGAACAGGGGAGCGGACGCATGAAAAAGCTGCTGCAACTGGGGAGGCTCAGGTTCTGAAAGAACCTGAGCCTCCCTGTTTCCTCTTCTCTCTTTCTCTTTTCCTGTCAGGTAGCCAGCCTGTTCAGGAACCGGCACTCCCAATCACAATCGCTTGATTTACTGTTGTGCCTGAATAAAATTGGCAATAATCTGGGCGACCTCAGCGCGGGTAGCGGTGCCCAGGGGATCCAGCATGTTGTTGTCCTTGCCGGAGATAAGACCGGAGCCCACAGCCCACTCCAGCGCGTCCACCGACCAGGCAGAGGCGCTGTCCGCGTCACTGAAGGTCAGCTCCGCAGAGGGTGTCTCAGGCCGGTTGACATAATTGAACAGGATCAGCGCCAGCTGTTCCCGGGTCACAGCAGTGTCGGGGGCAAAGGTGTTCTCGCCCACACCCGCTACGATGCCCTCACTGGCGGCCCAGTTCACCGCATCGGCGTACCAGGCGTTGTCCGCCACGTCGGTAAAGTAGCTGCCCTCAGCGGCGGGCCGGCCCTCCATGGCGTAGAGGATCTGAGCCACCATGCCGCGGGTCAGAGTAGTGTAGGGGGAGAAGGTGGTGTCGCTGGTGCCGCCCATCAGGCTGTTGTCCACCATGTACTCCACCGCACTGTAGAACCAGTCGCTGGTCTTGACGTCCATAAAGGAGGGAGCAGCTGCCAGCAGATAGTCAATCAGCTCCAGACCTTTCTGGTGAGCCCGTTCCGCCATGTCCATTCCAACCGCAGTGGTGTCCTGAGGATCCATTGCCTCGAATTCCGCAATGAACTGCTGCTGCAGCGCGTCCAGCTCATTCAGGACATACTGCTTGTTTTCCTCGCTGATGGGGGAGCCGGTGATCTGCTCGGCATAGAGGATGTAACCGCCCAAGCCCTCGAAGGTGAAGTAGTAGGAGTCGCGCCAGTTTTCAGGATAGACCACATACTTGCCGTCGTTTCTGGTGGTCCAGGTGCAGAAGCTGTCGGGCTTCACATCAGACTGAGTTACGACCGGGGTAGAGACCTGATAACCCTCATAGATATCGGTCAAAAGCATGGGGTAGTAGGGGACAAACACGTTGTTGGACATGTTGCCTACGCCGACCCAGCCCACAGTTCCGGTCTCCAGCGGCTCATCCGCAAAGAGCTGGAAGATCTCGATCTCCTGGTTGCTGGGCTTGCCGATGGAGCTGAGCTTGTAGAAATCGAAGATGTCGTTCTTGTCCAGCTCACGGTCGGCCTCAATGTTGGTGTACATGGGGGCAATCGCGCCGTCCTTCACGTTGGAGATGGTGAAGACGTCATTATGCTCATCCAAGTAGTCACTGTCCATCTCGCCGTACTTCTCCGGGTTCAGGAACTTCAGTCCGTCGGGCATACGGGCGTTGCCCGAGCTGTTGTTGGCATAGGAGGCCTTGAAGTTGATGATATTCTCCTCCTCGTTGCCCACGAAGGTCCCGGCTTCCTTGGCCACCGCGATCAGGTTTTCAGAGGCGATGACGTTCTCGGTGTCGTCCAGGTCGATCTCACCGATGATGGCGATGTTGGGCTCGATGAAAATCATATCGTTGTTGAGCTTGATGGCGATATACTCATGGCCGGTGCAGTTCTCGATGTACCAGCCCTCATTCTGGTCGCAGATAAAGATGCCGGACTCAAAGTACGCACCGTAGGTGTCATAGATTTCGCACAGCAGCTCCACGCCAGCCCGGGCAGAATCAGCCTCGGCCAGGATGATGGTGGGGATGTCGGTCTCCTCAATACCGCCGCCCTTCTCGCCGGTCTTTACCAACGGGTCGACTGCCTGGACTTCGTCGTTGCCGCTGATAGTCTCGGTGGCAGAGACGGAGACGCCCTTCTCATTGGTGCCGAACTCGGTGTAAGAGAAGTGGAAGTCCGCCGGGTTATCCGTCACAACACACTCGCCGCACTCGGGGCAGATGTTCCCTTCGTAGTAAATATCATTGGTGAAGTGGGTGAAGCGGTAGCTGTCGTGGGTAAAAGTCCACTCCATGGCGCCGTAAGCCGGACAAGAGGTATAGGTCTCGCCCGCCTTCCAGCGTCCTGCTTCGCTGATAAACCACAGCTTGTTCATGTCGGCACCGTAGTCCTCGGTGCGGGCCACAAAGGGGGTGCCTTCTTCCACCAGATTGCCGCCCACATAAAGGGTGGTGCAGGCAGACGCGCCGATGGTAGCTGCTGCGATGACGCCGATTGTAGCTGTCGCGGTAATGACAAGTTTTTTCAGAGACAAGTGTTTCACGATTTGCGCTCCTTCCGTACAATTTGTTTTTTTGAATGCTTGGAAATGACAAATCTTTTTCAACCGGGGGGACATCTATGACTCTATCATACCGGAGAGGGATACCTGCTGGATCCATCTGGATTTTTCGATTGGTACAACTCCTTTCCGCTGCATATTTATCCTTCCGGTATATAGAAAATCCGGCAGTCAAACTGCCAGCATAGACCGACTTACGACCAGAAGCAGCATCTTCCGCTTTTGTAAAATTATACTATACCTTTTATGCTTTTACAAGTACATACTGTGTAATTTGTGGTATATTTTATCACAGTTCTTTCTCATCCTCAGACTCTGGTTTGTTTTTCTGGCGTTTTTTCCGAACCCTTCCCAGAGGATTGGCGTTTGCTGCAATACGCAGATCATCACTGCTTATGTGCGTATAAATTTGGGTTGTATTCAGATGATCATGGCCCAGAACCTCCTGCAATGTACGAACATCTACGCCGTTTTGCAGCATCAGGGTAGCAGCCGTGTGTCGGAGCTTGTGCGCAGAATACTGTGTGCTGTCCAGTCCGGCAGCAGATAAATACTTTTTGACAAGCTTATGGACTGCCGCCTTAGAAATACGGCGTCGGTTCTGAAGTGTCACAAACAGGGCATTCTGATCCACCAATGTCAAAGCATCCCGATCCTTAAGCCAGTCTGACAACGCCTTTTGGCAGGCATCATTTAAATAAAGGATTCGTTCTTTATTGCCTTTTCCCAATACACGGAGCTGATCTCCCCGAACATCTGTTTTGTTCAGCCCAACCAATTCTGAGATTCGCAGGCCGCAGTTCAGAAACAAGGTCAGAATGCAGTAATCCCGACTGGCATTTTTTCCGTCTACCGAGTCCAGGAGCGCTTCGCTTTCTTCCAAATCCAGGTATTTCGGCAAGCTTTTTTTTAGGCGAGGGGAATCCAGATCCTGAACCGGATTAACCGGCAGCACTTTGGCTTTGGCCGTCAGATATTTATAAAAGGAGCGGATAGCCGCAACTTTTCGTGCACGAGAGGCACTGTTTAAGCCACGGGAGCGCGCCAAATAATCCATATAGGCATATATATCGGTCAAGGTGACGTCCCGAACTAGCGCCAAATCTACATCATCAATGGAAATACTGTCAAAAGGAGTATCCGGCGGTACCAGTCGTTTGTCCTGTTTTAAAAAGCGGAAGAAACTTCTTAAATCTAAAAAGTATTCGTCCACGGTCTGATGGGAATGTCCCTGAATGGTCTCGTGGTAGACCAAAAAATCCCGCAGTAAGGGCGGGGCATCTGTTCTATAGTCCATTTTTCAGATTTCACCTCCACTCAGGTCAACAAAATTTTTATTTTGTTGACCTGATGCAGTGGAAGGCCAGGGCCGCGAAGCCCTTCTCCTCTCAGCGTTTTTTCTTTAGTATACGACGCAGGTCAACAAAACGCAAGAATCCTGTTTTGCTAAACTTTTCCCCGCTCCCATGCCTGCCGGGTTCCGTATGCGCATACCATAGTTTCTATCTGCACATAATAGACTTCAGGTGATAATGATGAGTCTGATCGCTTGTACTGAGGAATGCGTGTACCAGAAAGACGGATACTGTGCATTATCCCGTGCAGCCTCTCCAGGCGGCACAGCTGGTCAAACGCATCATTGCGTAAATTTCGTCCCGGCGCATGCGCTCCCACTACAAAAGGGCCGCCAGAGCCTCACGGATATTGGAAACGCGAATCAATTCTAGCCCATCGGGTACAACAAGCTTGCTCTGCGTCCGTTTGGGCAGCAGGCATTTGGTAAATCCAAGGCGATGTATTTCGGCCAGGCGCTGCCCCAACGCATTGACTGCCCGCAGTTCTCCTGTCAGTCCGACCTCGCCGATTGCAGCCAAGTCGTGCGGTACAGACTTGTCCCGGAAACTGGATGCCAGCGCCAAAACTGCAGCCAAATCGGCCGCTGGTTCGTCCAGGCTCAGGCCGCCGATTACATTGAGATAAGCATCACAATTTCCAACCATCAGCCCGCCCCGTTTCTCCAATACGGCAAGCAGGAGCATAGCTCTGCTGTAATCAAACCCATTGCTGACGCGTCTGGGGTTCCCCAGGCTGCTGGGTACCACCAGCGCCTGAATTTCAGCCAAAACCGGCCGCACTCCCTCCATAACACAGGTGACGCAAGTCCCGGGAGCGTCCGTTGGGCGGCCCGCCAGCAGCGCCTCTGAGGGATTGGGAACCTCTGTCAAACCTCCGTCTTCCATTTCAAACACGCCGATCTCATTGGTGGCCCCAAAGCGGTTCTTGGCGGAACGCAGAATGCGGTACGGCATGTGGCGCTCGCCTTCAAAGTAGAGCACACAGTCGACCATATGTTCCAAAACCTTGGGGCCGGCAATGGAGCCCTCCTTGTTGACATGCCCGATGACAAAGACCGTTCTCCCCTCCCCTTTCGCCAGCTGCATCAGCGCCATGGTGCACTCTTTTACCTGGGTGATGCTGCCGGGGGCAGAGGAAACATCTTCTTGATACAGCGTCTGAATGGAATCTACGATTAAAATTTCGGGATTCAGCTCATGGACGGCCTCTACCAGATTGTCCAGATTTGTCTCTGAAAGCAGATAGAGCCCCTCTGCCCTCACCTTTAAGCGCTCAGCCCGCAATTTGATTTGACGCTCAGATTCTTCCCCTGACACGTACAGGACAGAGGCAAAGCGGCAGAGGCTGTCACAAATTTGCAGCATCAGCGTGGACTTTCCAATGCCCGGGGCCCCGCCCACCAGGACGAGAGAGCCGCGTACCGCGCCGCCGCCCAGCACGCGATCCAGTTCTCCCATACCCGTCAGAAAGCGCAGTTCGTCTGTTGTCTCAATTTGAGAAAGCGCCTTTGGACGGTTAATTGGTACGCCAAGCCCGGTCCCCCTGCCGACAGCAGAGGGGCCGGGCTTGGAACGTTTTGGCTTTTCTGCCGGAGCCTCTTCAATGGTATTCCATGCGCCGCAGGCCGGGCATCTTCCCTGCCACTTCGGCATTTCGTTGCCGCACTGCGTACAATAAAAAAGCATCTTCTGTTTCATAGTAAGTAAGTTCCTCTCAGCAGCCGCATCCAATTTTACGCTTTTTTATTGTACCAGACAGGCCCGGGAAAGTAAACCGTCAATCACAGTCTGGACGGAGATTCGTCTCCCAGCCATACCCCGCACAAGACGCAGGCCAGCTTTTTCTGGTATCCTCCGTCCCGCAGCATCGCTTCCTCCTGATGATTGGTCAAAAAGCCGCACTCCACCAGCACCGCTCTGCAGCTGATATGGTTCATCAAATAGACAGTGTCCGGGATCTGTTTCGCCTGACGGGTATTGTCCGGCTGAAGTGCACTGGCCAGGGCTTCCTGAATCTGTTCCGCCAGCTCCTGTGAGCCCTGTGTGGGCGCATAAAAAGTCTGGGCCCCGTGGTATTTCTCTTCCTGATAGGTATTCTGGTGGATGCTGATCAGCGTGGCTCCTGGTATCTGCTGAATCGCTTCTGCCCTGTTTTTTAAATCGGAAACCTTTTTTTCACGCAGGGTAACGGCATCCGGGTCATGGAGTGAGATGTCCTCACTGCGCAGCAAAACCGGGACTACGCCGTAAAAGCCCAGGATGTCATCCAGCTTGAGCACAATGGCCAGGTTGATCTGGCTCTCAGACACTCCTGTGACAGATACTGCTCCCCCGTCTTCTCCTCCGTGTCCAGCGTCCAGAATCAACACAGACGGCAACGTCTCCGGCTGTGCAGAGGACAATGCCGGTACCAGCCAGCTGTCAAACTGGCGCAGCAATACCGTCAGGACCAAAACGACTGCCGCCGCCGCACCACCAAGGCGAAATCCTCGCTTCAAATTAACCACCTCCTCCCTATCCTATGGGCTGCAGCCTCACAAGTATGCCCGGCTTTCCCCATTCCTGCAGGGACACCTGGACGGCCGCGGCATAGAATGGAACGAGGGGTGCTGTCCGCCCCCTTGAAATCCAACGAAGGAGGGACCTTCCTTTGAATCAAGAAAATGGCAGCTCCTGCCCCCTGCCCAGCTGCCCTGACAATTATGGTACACTGCCGTCCTGCGCAGGTCTGGCAGTGCCCTACGTTCCCTTCCAGCAAAATAACCCCCAAAAGTATGCCCAGGGAGAGGCGCTGAGCAATGGCACGCTCTTCCCCGGTCTGAACCTCCCGTTCCATCTGAAAACAGAAGGGAGCGCGCTGCCCTCCGGCCCTATGACGGAGCTTCAGGCGCTGGAATTCGTGGTACTGGAGCTGGGAACCTATTTGGACACCCATCCTGACGATACAGAAGCCTTCACGATGTTTAAACAGTTTGCAGCCATGGAAAAGGCCGCCCGCGCCGCCTACGAATCTAAATTTGGCCCGCTGACCCGGGAGGCCGCAGCGGCCGGCGAGCAATACAAATGGCTGCAGGATCCGTGGCCCTGGAATTACCAGCAAAACGAGGTGAAGTGAGATGTTTATCTACGAAAAAAAGCTTCAGTTCCCGGTAAAAATCGCCACGCCCAACCCCAAGCTGGCCGCATTCATCATCAGCCAGTACGGCGGGCCGGACGGCGAAGTGGGGGCCGCCATGCGCTATCTGTCCCAGCGGTATGCCATGCCCTTTGCCGAGGCGAAGGGACTGCTCACTGACATCGGTACAGAGGAACTGGGCCATATGGAGATGGTGGCGGCCATCGTTCACCAGCTTACCCGGAATCTGAGTGACGAAGAGGTACGCAATTCCCCCTCTTTCGCCCCGTACTTTGTGGACCACACCACGGGCGTCTATCCCGCTGCCGCCTCCGGCTTCCCCTGGACGGCCGGCTCCATCCAGTCCACGGGGGACGTCATTGCGGACCTGACGGAAGATCTTGCTGCGGAACAGAAGGCGCGCCTTACCTACGACAATATTCTGCGTTTGTCCGATGACCCGGATGTGAATAACGTGATCCGGTTCCTGAGAGAGCGTGAAATTGTGCATTTCCAGCGCTTTGGCGAGTGTCTGAGGCTGTGCAAGGAAAAAATGGACAGCAAAAATGTCTATCTGACCAATCCGGCCTTTGACAAGCGCCCGGCGCCGCAGCCCAGGGCCATTGGCTGACAAATAACGATTCCCGTAATATAAAGAACGGTGCCGGTACAGGCAAGATATCATTCTGGGCGGCCATTCCGCGGCGGACCGGTTCCGCCGCGGAATTCTTTACGGCTCCCCTGGGAAACGTAAACCGCTCTGGCCTGGCAGGACAAGCCGCTGCCCCAGTGTGTCCGAAGGCAATTCAGCTGCTGGAAGCCGCGCCGTCTGCGGATAAGCGCCTAAAATATGAATAAAGCGAATTTCCTGATAGGAATAGGTGTCTAGGGGCCGGAAATCAGAATCCTGACTATGTGCCGCAACCAAAATGTTGTCCATTGCCGGCGGACTGCCCACCTCTACAATGACGGGGGTGTGGCCGAACTGCTCATCGGCAAAGCGCAGCTGAACAAAGTCGCCTGGAAGAAGCATCTCCAGGGCGGCCTCCCAGCCGAAAGGCCCCGGAGACCGCTCCTGCCGGGTCATAAAATTGAAAAAATAGGGGACGCCGCTCCAGGCGGGCGCTTTGTCATTTCCGTTGATATAATACCAGCCAAATGTAGGGGTAAAATTCATGATGCCTGTCCCGGCATAGAGACATTGGGAAGCGAAGCTGGTACAGTCTCCCCCCAGCTGTTCATAATCAAAATATCTGGGATTGCGGCTGAAGGCCCACTGATGGGCATACCGCACCGCCGCCTCCCGGTCATACGGAATGATTTCAGGCATTGTATCCTCCCCTTTCGCTCTATTCTATGCACAGGGGCATAAAAAATCCCAGTCCGCGCGTTTCCGCGCGCGGGCTGGGACTGCATCTGCTCCGTATAGGAAAACCAGCCGTCCAAACGGGCGGCTGGTTTTTTCCAGTGATACACCGATTCAAGAAAACGACAGGTTTGCTGCGGCCTGTCCTGACATATACTGATTCAGGGTAAATCAGGCCTTGCCGTCGCAGCCCAGGACATTGATCAGCTTATGCTTGACCAGATCCTTGATGGCGGCGCGGGCGGGCTTGAGATACTCGCGGGGGTCAAACTTGTCGGGGTGCTCCGCAAAGAACTGACGGATGGTGCCAGTCATGGCCAGACGCAGATCGGAGTCGATGTTGATCTTGCAAACCGAGCTCCGGGCGGCCTGGCGCAGCTGCTCCTCGGGGATACCGACGGCGTCGGGCATCTTGCCGCCGTGCTCATTGATCATCTTCACAAAGTTCTGGGGCACGGAGGAAGAGCCGTGGAGCACAATGGGGAAGCCGGGCAGGCGCTTGGAGACCTCCTCCAGGATGTCAAAGCGCAGCGGAGGCGGAACCAGTTCGCCCTTCTCGTTGCGGGTGCACTGGGCAGCGGTAAACTTGTAGGCGCCGTGGCTGGTGCCGATGGCGATGGCCAGGGAGTCGCAGCCGGTCTTGGAGACGAACTCCTCCACTTCCTCGGGCTTGGTGTAGTGGGACTCCTCGGCGGAAACCTTCACGTCATCCTCGATGCCGGCCAGCGCGCCCAGCTCAGCCTCTACCACCACGCCATGGTCATGGGCATATTCCACGACCTTCTTGGTGATCTCGATATTCTCCGCAAAGGGCTTGCTGGATGCGTCGATCATGACGGAGGTAAAGCCGCCGTCAATGCAGGACTTGCAGGTTTCGAAATCGGGGCCGTGGTCCAGATGCAGGACGATGGGAATATTGGGACACTCGATCACGGCGGCCTCCACCAGCTTCACCAGATAGGTGTGGTTGGCATAGGCACGGGCGCCCTTGGAAACCTGAAGGATCAAGGGGGCGTTGACCTCGCGGGCGGCTTCGGTGATACCCTGGACGATTTCCATGTTGTTGACGTTGAAAGCACCGATGGCGTACCCGCCGTCATAGGCCTTTTTGAACATTTCCGTACTAGTGACCAATGGCATAATTACCATCTCCTTTTTGTTTTTTGCATCCCTTATTGTACCATTAACGATTGATAAATACAAGGGTTTGTGTTATGATTCAGATAAGAAATTCCTAATTTTCACTTTCGAAACAATTTAAGGAGGAAGCAAACATGGAGAAATTGACCGGCGCCTGCATTATTGGCCAGTCTGGAGGCCCCACTTCGGTGATTAACGCCAGTGCTCAGGGCGTCATTCAGACCGCGTTGAAGGCCGACTGCATCACCCGGGTTCTGGGAGCCGCCCATGGCATCAAGGGCGTTCTGGATGACAAGCTCTACGACATGTCCCAGGAGGATCCCGCCGAGCTGGAACTGCTGAAGTACACTCCCTCCTCCGCGCTGGGCTCCTGCCGGTACAAGCTGGCCGATCCTGACGTGGATGACACCGACTATCAGCGGATTCTGGAGATTTTCAAGAAGTACGACGTCCGCTACTTCTTCTATAACGGCGGCAACGACTCCATGG
>JAHYYS010000014.1:627-39760 GCA_019424865.1 bacterium | reverse complement strand
TCCTGCTGGGGGCGGGGGGACTGGTGCGGGCCTATACCCAGAGCGCCAAGGACGCTCTGGACGCCGCCGGCATCTCGGTGGTGCGCCGGTGGGTAGCCATGGAGGTGCCCTGCACCTATGCCCAGTTTGAGACGATGCGCCGGGAGGTGGAGGCCTTCGGCGGCGTGGTGGAGGGGACGGACTACGGCGCCGACGTGGTGCTGTCCGTGCTGCTGCCCGAGGAGCGGGCGGCGGACTTTTCCGCCCGGGTGGTGGAGGTCTCCGCCGGCAGGGCGGAGGCCCTGGAGGACGGGGAGCGGTTTCAGGCCGTGCCCTGGAAGCTGGCCAGGGGAGGTTGAGACCATGGAAGCGGAATTGAATGCCCTGCAGGAATGCGTGGACCGCTATGAGCGGGCGGTGGAAAAGGTGCTGGCGGGGCTGCGCCCCGGGGACGGTTTTCTGGGGCTGGGGAACGACCCCAGACGGGCCCCCTGCCACATGGAGTTTTATACCCGGATGGAGGAGGAAACGGACCGCCTGAAGCAGAGCGGGCCGTCGGAGGAGACGGCTTTTCAGGCGGTGCGCTTTCTCCTGAGCCTGAGCCAGGGGGAGCGGTACGAGCTGGCCGTTCCCATGATGGAGGCGGTGCAGGGCCACGCCCTGGCCCTGATCCCCCTGCTTGCCCCCGCCCGGGCGGAGGAGCTGGCCGGCTGGTATGGGACCTGTTTCCCCAAGCGCCGCCGCCTGCCGGTCCAAACCCAGGTATTCCGGGCCCTGGAGCGGCGGGCAAAGGGAGGATGAGCCCGGAAACTGCGCGCTGCGTTAAAAAATGGCGTTCCGCTTTGCTCCAATTGGATCAAAGCGGAACGCCAATTTTTTCGGCAGAATAGTCGAAGGCCCGTGTCAAGCTGACACGGACCCTGTCGTTTGCCATATTCCATTACACAGCGCGGGTGACCTTACCGGAACGGAGGCATCTGGTGCAGACGTACACGTGAGTGGGAGTGCCCTTCACGATCGCCTTCACGCGCTTCACGTTGGGCTTCCAGGTGCGGTTGGAACGACGATGGGAGTGGGAAACCTGAATGCCGAAGGTGACGCCCTTGTCGCAGAATTCGCATTTGGCCATGTTGCTTACCTCCTCGCTATGAGAATCGCTTTCCAAAAAAGCTTCGGACGACAGTATATCAGATTTTTCAGTAGAATGCAAGAATTTTTTGAAAAAAAGCGGAAAAATTGTGCCGGCGGATGTGGGGCGCGGCGGCGGAGAATTACTTGCGAAAATATGGGTTTTCGTCTATACTATTCTTATCAGATTTTACCCGTAAATTTTGGGTTGAGAGAGGGGAGTATATTATGGCGGAGCATGAGTACAGCGTAAAGCTGGGCGAGATTATCCGGGAGTTCAAGCTGGAAGTGTTGTGCGCCGGCCCGGATTATGAAAATGTGCCGCTGCGCACCGTGGATATCAACCGCCCCGGACTGCCGCTGACGGGCTTTTTTGAACACTTTGACACCAAGCGCCTGCTGATGATTGGTCTGACCGAGTCCACCTATCTCAGCGGCATGACGCCGGGGCAGCGGCGGGAGCGCTTTGACAAGCTGCTGTCCTATCCGGTGCCCGCGCTGATTATCACCCGGGGGCTGGAGCCCTCCACCGAGTGTCTGGAGATGGCGCAGAAGCACGGCCGCACCGTGCTGCGCACCCAGGCCCAGACCTCCGCGTTTATGAGCGCGTTAATCGGCAGCCTGTATAACCGGCTGGCCCCCCGCATCACCCGCTCCGGCGTGATGATGGAGGTCTACGGCGAGGGCGTGCTGCTTCAGGGGGAGTCCGGCGTGGGCAAGAGCGAGGTGGCCATTGAGCTGATCAAGCGCGGACACCGGCTGATTGCCGACGACGCGGTGGAGATCAAGGAGACCAACCACGGCACTTTGGAGGCCACCGCCCCGGAGCTGATCCGCCGGTATATGGAGCTGCGGGGCATCGGCGTGATTGACGTCAGCCACCTGTTCGGCATGGGGGCCATCAAGCTCAAGCAGCAGATTGATCTGGTCATCAAGCTGGAGGTGTGGGACGACACCGCGGTGTATGACCGTCTGGGTCTGGAGTCGGCCCACACGGAGATTTTGGGGGTACAGGTTCCCGCCATCACCATTCCCGTCAAGCCCGGACGGAATCTGGCCAGCATTGTGGAGGTGGCGGCCATGAACAACCGCCACCGGAAGATGGGGCACAACGCCGCTCTGGAGCTGACCCAGCGCATGGACCGGCACTTTGAAAAACTGATGAGCGGGGGAGAAAGATAAATGTATTATATCGGCGTGGATGTGGGCGGCACCAATCTGGTGGCCGGCCTGGTGGATCCGGACGGAACAATCTTGAAGAAGGTGAGCCGGCCGGTGGACCGAAGCATGTCTGACCGGGCACTGTGCGGCCAGCTGGCCCAGCTGGCCCGGGAGGCCTGCATCCAGGGGGGCGCGGCCCCCGAGGAAATTCAGGCGGTGGGCGTGGGATTCCCCGGCCTGGTGGACAACCGGCGGGGCGTGGTGGTGCAGACCACCAATATGCCCTTCGCGGACACGCCCTTCCGGGAGCTGTTTCAGGCGGAATGGGACGTGCCGGTCTATTTGGGCAACGACGCCAACTGCGCCGCCATCGGGGAGTACTGGGCGGGCGCGGCCAAGGGCTGCGACCCGGCGGTGGTGATCACCCTGGGCACCGGGATTGGCGGCGGCATGGTGTGCGGCGGCAAGGTGTTCACCGGCTGTGCCAACTCCGGCATGGAGGTGGGACACATGATCACCCAGCCCGGGGGCGTGCCCTGCCCCTGCGGAAACCGGGGCTGCTGGGAGCAGTACGGCTCCGCCACCGCCCTGATCCGCATCACCCGGGAGGAGATGGCGCAGGACAGGGAGAGCCTGCTGTGGCAGCTGTGCGGCGGCGACCCAGAGCGGGTGCAGGGGCGCACCGCCTTTGACGGCGTGAAGCAGGGGGACCCGGCGTCCCGCCGGGCGCTGGACCGCTATCTCCAGGGCCTGTCCGTGGGGCTGATCAATCTGGTCAATGTGCTTCAGCCCCAGGTGATCTGCCTGGGCGGCGGCATCAGCAATGCGGAGGATGAGCTGCTTTTGAACCCCCTGCGGGAGCTGGTGAAGCAGGGCTCCTATGACCGGAGCATGCCCACCCGGCTGGCGCGGGCCTCTCTGGGCAACGACGCCGGCGTGGTGGGAGCCGCCCTGCTGTGCAAGATGGTGTAAGGGCCGCGGGTGTTCCGGCGGCGGAAGCAAGCCCCCTGGCGCAGGGCCATGGCCCTGCGCCAGGGGGCTGCTGTTCTGTGTCCCGGACAAAGGAATTTCGTTCAAATTAGGGCGGAAGGGGAGCAAAGACGGGTATTCTAATTTCCCCGGGGATTTGTTATAATAATACGGCGGGCAAATGCCCCTGTTATTTATATCCAATTTGGAGGTTCGCATGGATCAGTTTGAGATACTGCGTCAGAGGCTGGCCCGGGACTGTCCCGCGCTGGAAGTGCGGGTGGGGGAGCCCATGTCCCGCCATACCTCCTTTCATATCGGCGGCCCCGCCGCCCTGATGGCCCTGCCCAAAACCCGGGAGGAGGCCCAAGCGGCCCTGGCGGCGGCCGGGGCGCTGGGAATCGAGCCCTTTTTTCTGGGGAACGGATCCAATCTGCTGGTGCCGGACGGAGGGGCGGAGCGGTTTTTTATCAAGACCGCCGGCCTGAACTGGTGCCGCTGGGGCGAGGGCTGGATGGAGGCCGGGGCCGGGCTGACGCTGGCCCGGCTGGCCGTGTGCGCCCGGGACCAGGGCCTGACCGGCCTGGAGTTTGCCCACGGCATTCCGGGCAGCGTGGGCGGCGGGGTGACCATGAACGCCGGCGCCTACGGCGGCGAGATGGCCCAGGTGCTGGAGCAGGTCACTGTGCTGGAGCCGGGCGGAGCGGCCAGGACCATTCCGGCATCGGAGTGCGGCCTGGGGTACCGGAAAAGCGCCTTTTCCGATGGGCACGCCCTGATTGTGGAGGCACGCTTTCGCCTCGCCTCCGGCGACCCGGCGGCCATCCAGGGCCGGATGGAGGAACTGGCCCGGCAGCGCCAGGCCAAGCAGCCCCTGGAATACCCCAGTGCCGGCTCCATGTTCAAGCGTCCGCCCGGACACTTTGCCGGGGCGCTGATTGACCAGTGCGGCCTGCGGGGCCTGACGGTGGGCGGAGCCCAGGTGTCGGAGAAGCACGCGGGCTTTGTCATCAACCGGGGCGGGGCCACCTGTGCCGATGTGCTCTCGCTGGTGGAGCAGGTGCGGGAGCGGGTGCTCCGGCAGACCGGCGTGGAGCTGGAGATGGAGGTCCGGGTGGTGCGGTGAGCCGCCCGGCGCCGGCATGATGTGAACAGAGAGAAAAATTCAGTCCCAAAGGAAGAGAGCAAGATGGAATTTATCATTATATCCGGCCTGTCCGGGGCGGGAAAGAGCAAGGCGGCCTCCATTATGGAGGACATGGACTTTTTCTGCGTGGATAATCTGCCCGCCCCCCTGATCCCCAAATTTGCCGAGCTGGGGATGGCCGGGCAGGGGGAGTACGACCGGGTGGTGCTGGTCACCGATGTCCGGGGCGGCACCAATTTTGACAGCCTGTTTCGCGCCCTGAGTGACCTGAAGGCCATGAAGTGCTCCTACCGCATTTTGTTTATGGAGGCCTCTGACGAGACCATCATCAAGCGGTACAAGGAGTCCCGGCGCAGCCACCCCCTGGCCGAGGCCTGCGACAGCCTGGAGCAGGCCATTGCCCTGGAGCGCAGGATGCTCGCCCCGCTGCGGGAGCGGGCGGAGTATATCATCGACACCTCCAACCTGTCCACAGCCAAGCTGAAGGGGGAGCTGCGGCGGCTCTTCGCCAAGGGGGAGACCGCCCAGGGACAGATGGACGTGCGGGTGATCTCCTTCGGGTTTAAAAACGGGATCCCCATGGAGGCGGATCTGGTCTTTGACGCGCGGTTTCTGCCCAACCCCTATTACGTGCAGGAGCTGCGTCCCCTTACCGGTCTGGACACGGGGGTGCGGGACTATGTGTTTGCCGCGCCCGCGGCGGAGGAGTTTCTCCGTCGGCTGGGGGATCTGATCGGCTGGCTGCTGCCCCGGTATGAGGAGGAGGGGAAGACGGCCCTGGTCATTGCCGTGGGTTGTACCGGCGGGCACCACCGCTCGGTGGCCATTGCCCACGCCCTGGCCGGAGAGATCAAGTCCCTGGGCTATCCGGTGTCCGAGAGCCACCGGGACCTGGGCCGGAACTGAGAGGAATAGCCGGCGTTTTTGCCTTTGGAAAGGGGGAGCCTTTTTATGACCGACATGCTGCCCAATCTCCAGCAGTGGGAGCGGGGCCCGAAAATTGTCGCCGTGGGCGGCGGGACGGGCCTGTCCACCATGCTGCGGGGGCTGAAGAAATATACCAAAAACCTGACCGCCGTGGTGACGGTGGCGGACGACGGCGGCGGCTCCGGCGTACTGCGCCGGGACATGGGAATGCCGCCCCCGGGGGACATCCGCCACTGCATGGAGGCTCTGGCCAACACGGAGCCCATTATGCAGCGGCTGCTGACCTATCGCTTTACCGAGGGCTCCCTGGCGGGGCAGTCCTTCGGCAACCTGATTCTGGCCGCCCTCAACGGGGTGACCGGTTCCTTTGAGGAGGCGGTGAGCCAGATGAGCCAGGTGCTGGCCATCACCGGCCGGGTGATCCCGGTGACCAGCGCCGATGTACAGCTGGAGGCCGTCTTTGAAAACGGGGCCCGGGTGGTGGGGGAGTCCAGCATTTACAGCGTGAAAAAGGAGCAGGACTGCCGCATTGACCACGTGGCCCTGATCCCGGAGCGGCCCGCCCCGCTGCCCGCCGCCCTGGAGGCCATTGGGGAGGCGGATCTCATTTTGCTGGGGCCGGGCAGCCTGTACACCAGTGTGATTCCCAATCTGCTGGTGGACGGGGTGGCCCACGCCATTGCCGCTTCCCGGGCTCCGAAAATCTACATCTGCAACATTATGACCCAGGAGGGGGAGACGGAGGGGTATACCGCCGCCGACCACGTGGAGGCCCTGCTGGCCCACGGGGAGCCGGGGCTGGTGGACCTGTGCCTGGCCAACTGCGCCCCCGTCCAGCCCGGACTGGTGGAAAAGTACCGGGAGGAGGACGCCGCCCCGCTGACGGTGGACCGGGCGCGCATTGCCGCCATGGGACTGGAGCTGGTGGAGCGGCCCGTGGCCTCGCAGCAGGGGGACTTTGCCCGCCATGACCCGGATAAGCTGGCCCAGGCCATTTTGGAGATTTACCGCCGCCGCGCTGTGCGGATCTTCCGGGGGGAGCGGCGCTATATTTTGGAGGAATGACCCATGTCCTTTGCCGCGGATGTCAAAGGGGAGCTGTGCCGCGCCCCCCTCAATCGGAAATGCTGTGCCCAGGCGGAGGCCTATGGGGTGCTGCTGTACTGCAACACCTTTGCCCGGGGCGAGGTGCGGATTATGACGGAGAACGACGCCTTTGCAAAGCGTCTGCCCCAGCTGTTCAAAAAGGCCTTCCGGGTGACCTTTGACCGCCTGCCCGAGGGGGAGGGAAAGCGGATTTTCTCCATCACGGATCCCCGCAAGCTCTCCGCCATCGACCAGGCGGTGGGCAGCGGGCCGGAGGATCTGGCGCTGCACATCAACTTTGCGGTGCTGGAGGAGAGCTGCTGCCGGCTGTCCTTTCTCCGGGGGGCCTTTCTGGCGGGCGGGTCGGTGACCGATCCCCGGAAGGGATACCACCTGGAGCTGACCACCTCCCACCTCAGCGCCAGCCGGGAGATGCTGGCCCTGATGCGGGAGATGGAGCTGGAGCCCAAGGCCGCCCGGCGGAAGGGAAACGCGGTGATCTATTTCAAGCAGAGCGACCGCATTGAGGACTTTTTGACGGCCATCGGCGCGCCGGTGTGCGCCATGGAGGTGATGAACGCCAAGCTGGAGAAGGACCTGCGGGGCAGCGTCAACCGCCGGGTCAACTGCGACGCGGCCAATCTGGACAAGGCGGTGGAGGCCGCCCTGGCCCAGGTGGAGGCCATCCGGCGGCTGGAGGAGCGGGGAGAGCTGGCCCAGCTGCCGGACAAGCTGCGGGAGGCGGCCCGGCTGCGCCTGGCCCACCCCGAGGACACCCTGGCCCAGCTGGCGGAGCAGTGCGACCCGCCGGTGACCAAATCCGCCCTGAACCACCGGCTGCGCAAGCTGGTGGAACTGGGAAGGGCGGAGCACTGACAGGCGAGCGCCCGCTCCGCCTCTTTCTTGCAGGGGCGGCTATCAGCCGCCCGCAGCCCGATGCCCTCGTCGGGCCCCGCACATGAAACGCGGTTCCTCCCGCCGTCCCCAGAGGACGAAATTGCCCGGAACAACGGGGAACGCCCCGGCGGGCGGATAGTATCCGCCCCTACGCGCCAAAGAAAGGACGGACCCGGACAGTGCGCCCGCTCCGTGTCCTCCTTGCATGGGCGGCTATCAGCCGCCCGCAGCCCGATGCCTTTATCGGGTCCCGCACATGAAACGCGGCCCGTCCCGCCGTCCCCGGAGGACGAAATTGCCCGGAACAACGGGGGGTGTGCCCCCGGCGGGCGGATACTATCCGCCCCTACACACCGGGGGAAGGGCGGGCCCGAACAGTGCGCCCGCTCCGTCTCTTTCTTGCAGGGGCGGCTATCAGCCGCCCGCAGCCCGATGCCCTCGTCGGGCCCTGCACATGAGACGTAGCCCGTCCCGCTGTCCCCAGAGGGCGGAATTGCCCGGAACAACGGGGGGCGTGCCCCCAGCGGGCGGATACTATCCGCCCCTACGCACCGGGGGAAGGGCGGACCCGAGCAGTGCGCCCGCTCCGCCTCTTTCTTGTAGGGGCGGCTATCAGCCGCCCGCAGCCCGATGCCTTTATCGGGTCCCGCACATGAGACGCGGCCCGTCCCGCTGTCCCCGGAGGACGAAATTGCCCGGAACAACGGGGCACACTCCCGGCGGGCGGATACTATCCGCCCCTACGCGCCAAAGAAAGGGCGGGCCCGGACAGTGCGCCCACTCCGCGTCCTTCTTGTAGGGGCGGCTCAATGAGCCGTTCCGACATTTGCACATTGTAGGGCAGGGGCTTGCCCCCTGCCGCCGTCCGCATAGGGGAAACTCACATCGTATCACAAAAGCAAAGGAGAAAAATTATGTCAAGTGTAACCTTCCGTCCCGCCGCCCCTGGCGACGAGGAGCTGATGCTGTCCTTTATCCGCGCCCTGGCCGACTATGAGCACATGACCGACCAGGTGGTGGCCACGCCGGCGCTGCTGCGGGAGTGGATTTTTGAAAAGAAAAAGGCGGAGGTCCTCTTCGCCCTGGACGAGGGGAGAGCGGTGGGCTTTGCCCTGTTTTTCCATAACTTCTCCACCTTTTTGGGCCGGGCGGGGATCTATCTGGAGGACCTGTTTGTCCTGCCCCAGGAGCGCGGGAAGGGCTATGGCAAGGCTCTGCTGAAAGAGCTGGCCCGCATTGCGGTGGAGCGGGGCTGCGGGCGGCTGGAGTGGTCCTGCCTGGACTGGAACCAGCCCTCCATTGACTTCTACACCAAGAAGATGCACGCCGTCCCCATGGAGGAGTGGACCACCTACCGTCTGACGGGGGAGACCCTGGAGCAGGCGGCAAAGGCCGGGGATTAACGTGGAACTGCGGATTACACAGCTGCACACCCGCCCGCCGGAGGTAATCGCGGAGCTGACGGAGGTTTGGGAGAGCTCGGTTCGGGCAACCCACCTGTTTTTGTCAGAGCAGGAGATTGAACGGCTCAGAGGTTACGTCCCCCAGGCCCTGTCCGCGGTGGACCAGCTTGCGGCAGTCCGGGATGGGGACGGACGCTGGGTGGGATTTATGGGGACGGAAGAGGGGCGGCTGGAAATGCTCTTTCTCGCGCCCCAGGCGCGGGGAAGGGGCGTGGGACGGCGGCTGCTCCAATACGGGATAGACCGGTTCAAGGTCCGGACGCTGACCGTCAACGAACAAAATCCGGGCGCTGTGGGATTCTATCAGCACATGGGCTTCCACGTGGTCCGGCGGACCCCGCTGGACGAGCAGGGCGCCCCCTATCCGCTGCTGTATATGGAGCGGAGGGGGCCGGATGCGGCCCCCCGATTTGAACAAGACAATCTGTACGCAGAGGAGTAGCTCCCATGTCATTTGTCCATTTACATCTCCATACGGAATTTTCCCTGCTGGACGGGGCCTGCCGCATCAAAAAGCTGGTGGACCGGGTCAAGGAGCTGGGCCAGGAGGCGGTGGCCATCACCGACCACGGGGTCATGTACGGTGTCGTCGATTTTTACAAGGCCTGTAAGGCCGCCGGGATCAAGCCCATTATCGGCTGTGAGGTGTATGTGGCCCCCAGAGGCCGCACCCGCTTCCAGAAGGTCCACGAGTACGACGCCGAGTCCCGCCATCTGGTGCTGCTGTGCCGCAATGAGGAGGGGTACCGCAACCTGTCCTATATGGTGTCCCAGGCCTTTTTGGAGGGCTTTTACATCAAGCCCCGCATCGACCTGGAGCTGCTGCGGAAGCACGCCGGGGGCCTGATTGCCTGCTCCGCCTGTCTGGCCGGGGAGCTGCCCCGGCTGCTGACGGCGGGGGAGTATGACCAGGCCAAGGCGGTGGCCCTGGAGATGCGGGAGCTGTTCGGGGAGGACGGCTACTATCTGGAGCTGCAGGACCACGGCATTGCCGCCCAGCAGCAGGTCAACGCGGGCCTGCTGCGCATTCACCGGGAGACGGGGATCCCCATCATCGCCACCAACGACGCCCACTACCTGCGCCGGGAGGACGCGGAGATGCAGGACATCCTCATGTGCATCCAGATGGGCAAGACGCTGGACGACCCGGGGCGGATGAAGTTTGAGACAAAGGAGTTTTACGTCAAATCGGAGGAGGAGATGACCGCCCTCTTTCCGGAGTATCCCGAGGCGATCGCAAACACCGCGAAAATTGCCGAGCTGTGCAATGTGGAGTTTGAATTCGGCAAGTACCACCTGCCCCACTTCCAGCTGCCCGAGGGCTACACCGACGGGGATGCCTACTTTGAAAAGCTGTGTATGGACGGCTTTGCCCGGCGCTACCCGGAGCAGCCCCCGGAGTATCAGAAGCAGCTGCGCTATGAGATGGCCATGATCCGGAAGATGGGCTTTGTGGACTATTTCCTCATCGTCTCCGACTTCATCGCCTTTGCCAAGGGCAACGGCATTCCCGTGGGGCCGGGCAGAGGGTCCGCCGCCGGATCCATGGTGTCCTACTGCCTGAACATCACCGACGTGGATCCCATGCGGTACAATTTATACTTCGAGCGCTTTCTGAACCCGGACCGGGTGTCCATGCCCGATATTGACATTGACTTCTGCATCCGCCGGCGGCAGGAGGTCATTGATTACGTCAATCAGAAATACGGCTCTGACCATGTGGCCCAGATTGTCACCTTCGGCACCATGGCGGCCCGGGGGGCCGTGCGGGATGTGGGCCGGGTGCTCAATTTCCCCTATGCCGAGGTGGACGCCCTGGCCAAGCTGATCCCCAGCGGCCCGGGGGCGCTGCACATCACCCTGGAGGAGTCCCTGAAGCTGTCCAAGCAGCTGCGGGAGGCCTATGAGGGGGACGAGCGGATTAAGAAGCTGATTGACACCGCCATGGCCATTGAGGGGATGCCCCGCAATACCTCCACCCACGCCGCGGGCGTGGTCATCACCAGCCGGCCGGTGTACGAGTATGTCCCCTTGGCTACCAACGACGGCCTGCCGGTGACCCAGTACATCATGACCACCCTGGAGGAACTGGGCCTGCTGAAGATGGACTTTTTGGGCCTGCGCAACCTGACCATTCTGGACGACGCCGTCAAAATGGTCCGGCGCAGGGAGCCGGGCTTCCAGGCGGCCGATATTCCGGAGAATGACCCGGCGGTCTATCAGATGCTCTCCGAGGGGAAGACCGCCGGGGTGTTCCAGATGGAGTCCACCGGCATGACCGGGGTGTGCATGAGCCTGAAACCCCAGAATATTGAGGACATCACCGCTATCATCGCCCTGTACCGCCCCGGACCCATGGAGTCCATCCCCCGGTTTATTGCCTGCAAGCAGAACCCGGAGAAGATTACTTATAAGCACCCCGCGCTGGAGCCCATCCTGTCCAACACCTATGGCTGTATCGTCTATCAGGAACAGGTGATCCAGATTTTCCAGCAGCTGGCGGGCTATTCCCTGGGCCAGGCCGATATGGTGCGCCGGGCCATGAGCAAGAAAAAGCGCAAGGAGATCGAGCGGGAGCGCCGGTTCTTCATCCACGGGGACCCGTCCCGGGGGATTGCGGGCTGCATTGCCAACGGGATCCCCCGGGAGACGGCGGAGGCCATCTACCAGGAGATCGACGCCTTTGCCGAGTACGCCTTCAACAAGGCCCACGCCGTGTGCTATGCCATTGTGGCCTATCAGACGGCCTGGTTCAAATACCACCACCCCAGGGAGTACATGGCCGCCCTGCTCACCTCGGTGCTGGACTCCACGGAGAAGGTGGCCGAGTATATCTCGGAGTGCACCTCCATGGGCATCAAGCTGCTGCCCCCCGACGTCAACGAGTCGGGCGCGGACTTCACCGTGGTGGGGGAGGGCATCCGCTTTGGACTGGTGGCCCTGAAGGGGGTGGGCCGCAGCTTTATCAACGGCCTGCTGACCGAGCGGGAGAAGGGGGGACCCTTCACCGACTTTATGGACTTCTGTGACCGGATGTTTGACCAGGATCTGAACCGGAGGGTGGTGGAAAGTCTGATCAAATCCGGGGCCTTTGACCGCATGGGCTATCGCCGCTCCCAGCTGATGCATGTGTATGGACAGGTGCTGGACGGCATCGCCGCCAGCCGCAAGCGCAACGTGGAGGGCCAGCTGGATCTGTTCGGCTTTGGCGGCGGGACCGCCGATGACGGCCCGGCCCCGCTGCCCGCCCTGCACCTGCCCAATCTGCCGGAGTACAGCCCCCAGGAGCTGATGAGCATGGAGAAGGAGACCACCGGCCTCTATCTGTCCGGCCACCCCATGGACCAGTACCGGGAGCTGGCCCGGAGGAAAGGGGCGGTGTCCATCGGCTCCATCCTGTCGGACTTCCAGCGGGAGGAGGGGCCCCAGGAGTACCGGGACAACCAGCGGGTGTCCGTGGCGGGGATTATCTCCACCTACCGCACCCGGACCACCCGGAACAACACCCTGATGGCCTATGTCACCCTGGAGGACGACACCGCCTCCATGGAGCTCTTATGCTTCTCCCGGGTGCTGGAGGAGAGCGGGAGCTATATCCGGGAGAACTCCGCCATTCTGGTGACAGGAAAGATCTCCGTGCGGGATGAGAAGGAGCCCCAGCTGATGGTGGACGCCATCCGGCCGCTGACCGAGGTGGAGGCCCAGGGGATCCCGGCGGAGAAGCTGTACCTGCGCCTGCCCTCCCGGGAGGACCCCCGTCTGCGGAAGGTGCGCCTGGCCCTGTCCTTTTTTCCCGGCGAGAACGAGACGGTGCTGTATTTTGCCGACTGCAAAAAGCGGGTGGGCACCTGTTGCCAGATCCATCCCGCCCTGCTGGAGGACCTGCGGGAGCGGCTGGGGGAGGAAAACGTGGTTGTAAAGTAGGGCCCTAAAGCCTGGAAAGACAAAGTGCCTGTCCGCGTAAAAAGCGGACAGGCACTCAGCTTGTCAAAAAAGCCCTCCTGCAAGGAGTTCCTGCGGCCGCAGCCGCAGGAATAAAATTGAATCCGTCATTTCCGGCGGCGTGTACGTCGGAAATGACACCTCTCACGCCAGGCGGGACGACTTTTCCGTATGGAATCGAGTCCCACCTGGCGTGCTTACTTTCTCGACAAAGCGGCTTGTCAATTTTGATAAATTGACAAGCCGCTTTGTCGACAGGCACTTTTTGCACATTCCCGCACAGGCGGGTTTCCACGGGCCGGGCCAGGGCATGACAGAGAAAAAGGCGGATCAGATACGCTCCAGCGCCCGGCCACGGGCCAGCGCGCCGTAGACCAGTGCGGCGGCGATCAGGCCGAAGACAGCCTGCACCACATTGCCGGGAATGGAGGAGGCGGCGGCCAGCCCCTTGCCCAGCCACAGACAGGCGTAGCCAAAGTAGCCCCCCACCAGGATGACGCCCGAGGCCAGACCGCTGGCCGCCTGGGCCGCCGGAAGCCACCCCGGCCCCCGGCGCCGCACGGCCCGGAAAATCAGGGCGGCGGCCAGGGCCATTCCGAACTTGATCACCAGCGTGCCGGGGGCGTAGTGGGCATAGCCGGAGAGCAGGTCGGCCAGCATGGAACCGATACCCGCGGCGGCCCCGCCGTACAGCGGGCCCAGCACCCAGGCGGAGAGCAGGACGGCGCAGTCCCCCAGATTCACATAGCCCTGCATGGGGGAGGGGATCTGAACCACCATGGTCATCACGGTGCACAGCGCGGCAAACAGGGCCGCCAGCACCAGCCTGCGGATTTTAACATCAGACATTCTTCTCGCTCCTTTTCCTGTGCGCCGGGCCCGGCTTGAGATTATGCTTGCTTTTTGGCCTGGTTTGTATTTTAATCATATCTGGTATGAATTAAAGAACCACTTTTATATTTTTTTACCAGACCAGATGGAGGGACCTATGCTGACCTATGATTTAGAGCGCCGGGGACAGCTGGCGCGGTACGACTATTTATACCGCTGCATCAAAGGGGATATTTTTTCCGGGACACTGGCGGCGGGGGAAAAGCTCCCCTCCAAGCGGGCGCTGGCCCGGCACCTTCAAGTGTCGGTGGCCACGGTGGAGAGCGCCTATAATCAGCTTGCGGCGGAGGGGTACATCGTTCCCCAGGAGAAGCGCGGGTACTTTGTGGCCGCTGTGGAGACCGCGCCCCGATCCCAGCCGCCCCTGGGGACGAGGGAGCCGGAGAGCGGGGCGGAGGGCGCCTGGCTGCTGGACCTGAAGGGGGGCAGCGGCGGCGCGGAGGACTTTCCCTTCTCCGCCTGGGCGCGGCTGATGCGGCGGGTGCTGACGGAGCGGGGGCGGGATCTGCTGCGGGCGGTGCCCCACAGCGGCGTCCCCCAGCTGCGCCAGGCCATCTCCCGCCACCTGTACCAGTTCCGCGGCATCTCCGCCCGGCCCGAGCAGATTGTGGTGGGGGCGGGGACGGAGTATCTGTACAACCTGATTGTCCAGCTGCTGGGCCGGCAGAAGCGGTACGGTCTGGAGGACCCGGGATATGACAAGGCGGCCCGCATTTACGCCCTGAACGGGGCGCCCTGCCGTGCACTTCCCCTGGACAGCCAGGGCGTGCCCGTGCAGGCGCTGGAGGAGGGGGAGATTCAGGTGCTGCATATCTCCCCCAACCACCAGTTTCCCACCGGGGCGGTGACGCCCATTGCCCGCCGGCAGGCCTATCTGCGCTGGGCGGAGAAGGGGGAGGGCCGGTATATGATTGAGGACGACTATGACAGCGAGTTCCGCTTTACCGGCCGCCCCATTCCCGCCCTGCGCAGCATCGACCGGACCGGCAGAGTGCTGTATGTCAACACCTTTTCCCGCACCCTGGCCCCCTCCCTGCGGATCAGCTATCTGGTGCTGCCCGACGGGCTGCTGGAGGCGTATCAGAAGAAGCTGGGGTTTTACTCCAGCACTGTGCCGGCCCTGGAACAGTATACCCTGGCGGCGTTTTTGGAGGAGGGGCATTTTGAGACCCACGTGAACCGGATGCGGGTGGTCTACCGCGCCCGGCGGGATCAGGTGATCCGGGCTGTCCAGGCAAGCGCGCTGGCGGGCCGGTGCCAGGTGCTGGGCGCGGAGGCCGGGCTGCACTTTCTGCTGCGGCTGGATACGGAGCGGGGAGACGGCGAGCTGGCCGCTCTGGCCCGGGAACAGGGCATCCGTCTGTCCTTCCTCTCGGACTACCAGCGGCAATCCGGAGAGGGACGCAGCCACACCCTGGTGGTCAGCTATCCGGGGGTGGATCCGGAGCGGCTGGGGTCCGCCCTGGATCTCCTGGCGGAGCTGCTGTAAAAGGGGCCGGACACGGCCGGAAAAAAATATTATGCCCGGCCCTTGACAAATCAGAAAATATCGTTATACTGTATATATAGTATATATACAATAAATTCGAAGATAACGGTGAGTCAAGGGAGAAGGCGCCGGACCCCGCGCAGGCCGGCAGCCGTCCCCCAGGACAGAACGCCGTATGCAGGCTTAGAAGGTGCACCAGATGGATATTATTCTTAGCAATTCCAGCGGAAAACCCATTTACGAACAGATTGCCGACCAGGTGAAGGAGCAGATCATGACCGGAGCCCTTTCGGCGGGGGACGCCCTGCCCTCGATGCGGCTGCTGGCCAAGGAGCTGCGCATTTCGGTCATCACCACCAAGCGGGCCTACGAGGAGCTGGAGCGGGACGGATTTTTGGAAAATGTCCCGGGCAAGGGCTGCTTTGTGGCCCCCCAGAACCGGGAGCTGATGCGGGAGGCCCAGCTGCGCCGGGTGGAGGAGCGGCTGTCCCAGGCAGTGGACGAGGCCCGAAAGGGCGGCTTCTCTCTGGAGGAGCTTCAGGAAATGCTGAACATTTTATATCAAGGTGAGGAATTATGACAAACAGTATTGAGATACGGGGGCTTTGCAAATCCTATGGGGATTTCGCCCTGCGGGACGTCAATCTGACGCTGCCCGGCGGGACCATCATGGGCCTCATCGGGGAGAATGGGGCGGGCAAAACCACCACCATCAAGTGCATTCTGAATCTGGTGCGCCGGGACGCGGGGGAGATCACCCTCATGGGCCGCGACAACATCCGGGAGGAAAAGCTGGCCAAGGAGGACATCGGCGTGGTGCTGGACGAGTGCTTCTTCCACGACACGCTGCGCCCCCGGGATGTGGGCCGGATCCTTGCCCCGGTGTTCCGGAACTGGGACGACGGACTGTATCAGGACTATCTGGACAAATTCCAGCTGCCCGAGGGAAAGCTTATCAAGGAGTTCTCCCGGGGCATGAAAATGAAGCTGTCCCTGGCCGCCGCCCTGGCCCACCGGCCAAAGCTGCTGATCCTGGATGAGGCCACCGCCGGGCTGGATCCCATTGTCCGGGACGAAATTCTGGACGAATTTCTGGGCTTCATCTGTGACGAGGAGCACGCCATCCTGATTTCCAGCCATATTACCTCTGATTTGGAGAAGGCGGCCGACTATATCACCTACATCCACCAGGGGCAGGTGGTGCTGTCCGACGCCAAGGACGTGATTCTGGACAGCTATGGCAGGCTGGGCTGCACCGCCGCCCAGCTTGAGACGGTGGATCCGGCGGATCTGCTGCGGGTGCGGAAAGGGACTTTCGGCTGCGAGGCTCTGGTGGCAGACCGGAACGCATTCCGGCGGAAGTATCCGGCGCTGACAGTGGACCAGGTGACCCTGGAGGATATTATGCTGTTTATTGGAAAGGGGGATGCGGTATGCGCGGGCTGATTGTCAAGGACATGCTGATTATGCGCAAGAACCTGCGGACCTACGCTGTTTTTATGGGGTTCTATTTAATCATGTCGGCACTGGATTTGTTTTCCATCTCGTTCACCACCGCCATTATTCAGATCATTGTGATGATGCTGCCCATGGGGGCCTTCTCCTATGACGAGATGGCCAAGTGGGACCGGTATGCCATGTCTCTCCCCACAGGCCGGCGGGCCGTGGTAGGGGGTCGGTACTGCTTTGCCCTGATTCTGGCCCTGGGGGCCGCCCTGTACGGTCTGCTGGTCAGCGTGGTACTGTCCATCCTCTCAAGCCAGGATGCGATGATGGAGAACCTGCTCACTGTCCTGGTCTCCCTGGGCCTGGGGCTGCTCTACTGTGACATCCTGCTTCCCCTGTGCTACAAGCTGGGACCTGAGCGGGCCCGGCCCTATATGTACCTGGTCGTCTTCCTGCCCGTCATTCTGCTCTTCGGAGGAGCCCAGCTTGGGATGTTTGACGCGCTGGATCTCTCTTTTCTGAACAGGATGCCCGAGGCCGTGCTGGTGGGGGCCTTCTCTCTTGCGGCGCTGATTCCCCTGCTGGGGCTTGGACTGTCCTATCTGATTTCCTGCCGGATTATAGAGGGAAAGGAATTCTGATGAAGGCCGGGGTGCTGCTGGTGTGGGCGCTCTGCCTGCTGTCAATTGGGGCGTGGGTGATTCACTTCGTCTGGGCCGCCGCGGTCTGGGAGCGGCTGGTGGTTCTGCTGCTTATGCTGGCCGCCGCGTCGCACTGGGGAGAGTGCCGGGGGATAGGCGAAGGGCCCTCAGCTTCCAGATGATATAAAGGAAAACAAGCGTCCTTTCCGGCATCTGCGTGCCGGAAAGGACGCTTTTCTACTTGTTTGTCAGAGAATTTTACCAGTCCTGCCCGGACAGCAGGCGGACCAGATGGCGGGTGATCCGTCCGGTCAGCCCCCAGATCACGTGTCCCTGCCAGAAGTAGGCAGGAAAGTTTTCCCTGCCGGGCCGCCAGGGGTAATCCGGCGGGATATTCAGCTCCTGATAAGGGAAGCCGGCGCCGGGCTGGGGCATCACCTGATAGGTATACTCCTGCGGGCGGACGGCGAGCAGGTAGTCCAGGGGAACCAAAAATGTCTCGTCCACCTCGTCGGCATTCAAGCGCATCCCACGTACCGCCTGGGCGTCCACTGCGGCCAGGATAGGCCACAGCACAAAGCCGGCACGGTGGGCGATGAAGTCAAGGCGGCCCAGAAGCCGGATGGAGTCAGCGGGGATGGCAAGCTCCTCCCAGGTCTCCCGCAGCGCGCAGGCCTCCGGCGTCTCGCCCGGCTCGGACTGTCCCCCAGGAAAGCAGACCTCTCCGGGCTGGTGATGCATGCGGCGGGCCCGCACCTCGTACAGAAGCTGCCAGCCCTCCTCCCCCTGAACCAGAGGCACCAGAACGGCGCAGTGGGACGAGGCGTCCATCAGGCCCGGCGTGCGGGACTGAAGTCGGTTTTTCCACTCCTCCGGCTGAAATGTCATGTTGAAGCTCCTCTCCATGGCCGGCATGCGGCAAAACAGCAGAAATGAAATAAAAATCCGCCCGTTCCGGGACATATTCCCCAGGAAAGGGCATTTTTTGGAAAAGCGGCGTATCACCTGACGGAAAGTGATACGCCGCTTTTCAACAGTTCCAGGCCAGCCGCACGGCAGGCCCTTGGCTCACATTTTTTCCGGCTCGGTGACGCCCAGCAGGCCCAGTCCGTTGGCCAGCACGGCGCGCACCGTGTCCGCCAGCTTCAGCCGGGCGGAGAGCAGAGCAGGCTCCTCCCCCTTGATGCGGCAGGCGTTGTAGAACCGGTGGAAGTCCCCGGCCAGGGACACCAGATAGCGGTTGATCCGGCTGGGGTCATAGTCCCGGGCAGCCAGATGGAGCTCCTCCGGATATTGGGCCAGCGCCTTCATCAGGGCCAGCTCCTCCGGGGCGGTCATCAGGGCCGCGTCCACCTTTGCGGCGGCGGGGACCTTTTCCCCCTCCTCCGCCAGACGGGACAGCAGGGAACAGATCCGGGCGTGGGCGTACTGCACATAGTAGACCGGGTTTTCGCTGTCCTCCCGCACGGCCAGATCCAGGTCGAAGTCCAGAGGAGTGGTGGCAGCCCGGGAGTTGAAGAAGTACCGGGCGGCGTCCACGCTGATCTCGTCCAGCAGGTCGTGGAGCGCAATGGCCTTGCCCGAGCGCTTGGACATGCGCACCGGCTTGCCGTCCTGCATCAGGTTCACCAGCTGCATCAGCACCACCACCAGCCGGTTCGAGCCGTCCAGCCCCAGGCCGTCCAGGGCGGCCTGCAGCCGGGCCACGTGGCCGTGGTGGTCGGCGCCCCAGATGTTGATGGCCTTGTCAAAGCCCCGCACCTCCAGCTTGTTGCGGTGGTAGGCGATGTCGGCGGCGAAGTAGGTGTAAAAGCCGTTGGCCCGGCGCAGTACGTCGTCCTTCAGGTCCAGCTTGTCCACCTGCTCCTGGGTCTTGCCCTCCCGCATATATTTTTCCTTTAAAAGCTGGGTGGTATTCAGCCACAGGGCCCCGTCCTTTTCATAGGTCCAGCCCTTCTGGGTCAGCAGGTCCACCGTCTCGGCCACATAGCCGCTTTCGTGGAGGGAGGACTCGAAGAACCACTCGTCGTACGTAATGCGGTATTTCAGCAGGTCCTCTTTCATCTTGGGGATGTTGACGGACAGGCCGTACTGGGCCATCTTGTCCAGCCTCTCCTCCTCGGGCAGGTCCTTCCAGCTGTCCCCGTGGGCCTGGTAGATGGCCTGGGCCAGTTCCTTGATATCCTCCCCGTGATAGCCCTCCTCAGGGAAGGGGAAATTCTCCTCCCCCAAAATCAGCTGCATATACCGGGCGTTGATGGACACGGCAAACTTGTGAATCTGATTGCCTGCGTCATTGACATAAAACTCCTTCCAGGTGTCCCAGCCATCCCGGGCGAGTACGTTGGCCAGCGTGTCTCCCAGCACGCCCCCGCGGGCGTTTCCCATGTGCATGGGACCGGTGGGATTGGCGGAGACAAATTCCACCATCACCTTCTGGCCCTGACCCTCGCTGCCGGAGCCATAGGCGCCGCCCTCCTGCTCCACGGCGGCGAGTACATCGCCGTACCACTTGGGGCCCAGGGTGAAGTTTAGAAAACCGGGGCCGGCGATCTCTACCTTTTGGAAATAGCTCCCCTCCAGGTCCAGCTGCTCCACAATGGCCTGGGCGATGGCCCGGGGGGCCTTGTGCAGGGCCTTTGCCCCCGCCATGGCAAAGGAGGAGGCGTAGTCCCCGTGGGCGGTGTCCTTGGGAATTTCAATGGTGGCATTCACCTGTGCCCCGGCGGGCAGCAGGCCGGCGGCGGCAGCCTTTTCATAGGCTGTCTGGGTCAGCTGGGCCACCTGCTGCCGGGCGGCCTGGATCATATTTGACATGTTATCGCTTCCTCTTCCCTTGTTTATCTAAGTCCGGAACCAGTGGTCAGAAATCCCGTTCTCCGGGGGCGCAGAAGGCCCGCGCGTCAGGTTCTGACTTTATTATTGCTTCAAGCTGAGGCCCTGAGCCTCTTTGACCTGAATCTGAAATACGTTTCGGCCCGCAATGGCGTGATCAATCTCGATGGCATAATCGATTTCGATGTCGCCCCCCTGGTCGTTCAGGTCGGCCAGCAGGTGGCGGGTATTCACCCCGATGGCCATGGCGCCATAGGGTGTATTGTACATGGACAGGTGGCGGCGCCCCTCCTGAAAGACCATCTGGGAGTTGACCTCCCCCGCCCGCATCAGGGTGACCTGCTCCCCCTCCACCTGGATGGTGGTCAGGGTGCCCTCCAGGCCGGTGAGCTCGCTCTCCTGATAGGACAGCGTATAGCTGCCGCTGCCGTCCCGGGCCAGCCGGCCCTCAGTTACCAGCTCGATGGTATCCGGGGGCGCGTCCTCATATCGCTGCATCCCCTTGATGGAGATGACTACATCTTTTTCCATAGGAACCTCCAAAAGGCTGAACCAATTTTCCCCGGGGCGCGGAGTGCCCGGCGGGTGGAGGTATTATACACGCATTCCCCTGTTCTGTAAAGAGAAATTCCCCAGAATAGGCCCGTATCATTGTATGTTATTTTAACTGGAAAGACAAGGGGGAATTTCCACGAAGAAATTTTCCCCCTATGCGCCCTGTCCCATTTGACAAATCGCGGTCAGGGATTATAATATGTAATACCAAACCCATCAGTCCAGGAGAGGAGGGTCCGTTTATGAACCTGGAGCTGAGCAAGAAGCAATTTCGCCGCCTGTTGGATATGGCCTATATTGGAAACTGGATCTTGAATTCCACCCGGGGGGATCAGCGCTTCAAGGACTATGACGAGGTGGAGAGCCTGCTCTTTGGAAAGGCGGCGGCGGAGGGGATGCCCGCGCTGGCCGAGCTGTACCAGGGGGAGGTGGTGCCGTCCCGGGCCTTTGTGGAGGGCGGAATCCACGAGGCGATTATGGAGTATGAGAACAACGTGTTTTTTGACATCCTGGCCGAGGATCTGGCCCGGCGGGATATGGATGACGCCCCTATTGACGAGAGCAACTATGACGAGCTCACCAGCCGCATCGACGCCTATATTGCGGAGTTTGAGGAGCACGGCACCGATAACATCCTGGTGGATATTGACACCTGACGGGGAAAGAAATACCGTCCAGACAGAAAGGCTGAAAAAGCGGCCTGCCACTTCATCAAGGTGGCAGGCCGCTTTTAACATTTGAAACGCGCACACAGGCCTGGAACAGCACTGCGGCATTCGGCATAGAGCGTTTACTCCGTCATACTGCCCGAGCCGCCCATCAGAGCGGTCAGCTTCTCCACGTGCTCCAGCGGGAAGGGCGGAAGGGCAAGGGGCCGGAGGGCGATGGACATCAGCTTCATGGGGTTGTCGTCCGCCGCTGTCCGGTTGGAGCTGAGCTTGCCGCACCGGCGGCAGCGGTGGATAACGGCCCATTCGCCGCCCTTGCGCACCCACACGCCGATGGGGTCCATCACGCCCCCGCAGTCCGAGGCGCGATCCCCCGGCTCCTCGTCCACATGGAGACTGGACAGGCAGTTGGGGCAGTGGTTGCGGTGCTGACTGCCCGCCGCCTCCGGGACGACCGGCCGTCCGCAGACCCGGCAGGTGAAGCTGTCGCGGCAGGGGTGGGTTTTGTAATAGCCTTTTTCAAATGATTTTCGTTTGTTTTCCCGGTTCATTGGGATAATCCTCCTAAAAGATATCAGTTTCTTTTGGGAGGCCTGGCGGTGTTCTCTGCGCAAACCTCCCGGTCAGCGCACAGATACCGAATCACAGTTACGCATCAAAACGATTCTCCTTCTTTCCGTTTTATTCAACCGGCCCGGAGGCAAACAGGTCCGGCCGGCGCAGACCATGATAGCACACGGGCCGGAAAAGTGCAAGCCCGGACATCTGTGTGAAAATACAAGGGGAATCCGTTGCTTTTCCCGCGCACATTCTGTATAATATGTCTGCTGAAGAAGCCGCATTTGGGCTGGTTCCTGCGGCTTTGCCATACAATTCCGCTGAAATGAGGGGCATCAGCTGTGCCCTGTCTTCCGGCGCACCATCACACGCATGCAACAAAAAGGAGTGTTTTCCATGGAAAAAATTCAGCTGCCTCAGGGGTATTCCTCCCTGCTGTCGGTTTACGAGACCCAGAAGGCCATCGGCCTGCTCAAGCGCCTGTTTGAAGACAAGCTGGCCGGCGCGCTGCGGCTCCACCGGGTGTCCGCCCCCCTGTTCGTGGCCAAGTCCTCCGGACTGAACGACGATCTGAACGGGGTGGAGCGCCCCGTCGCCTTTGACATCAACGGCGTGAAGGACACCGCCGTGGTGGTTCACTCCCTGGCCAAGTGGAAGCGCCTGGCCCTCAAGCGCTATCAGTTCCACCCGGGCGAGGGCCTGTATACCGATATGAACGCCATCCGGCGGGACGAGGAGCTGGACTGCCTCCACTCCGCCTATGTGGACCAGTGGGACTGGGAGAAGATTATCACCAAAGAGGACCGGAATCTGGACTATCTGAGGCGGACGGTCCGGTCCATTGTGGGGGCCCTGTCTGAGACCCAGAGCTTCCTCCACTCCGTCTTCCCCCAGCTGTCCGTTTTGCCGGTTCTGTCCACGGAAATCACCTTTGTCACCACCCAGGAGCTGGAGGACCTCTATCCCGACAAAACGCCCAAGGAGCGGGAGAACGCCTTTGTGAAGGAGCATCCCACCACCTTCCTGATTGGGATTGGCGGCAAGCTGCGCTCCGGGCAGCCCCACGACGGCCGCGCCCCCGACTATGACGACTGGAATTTGAACGGCGACCTGCTGGTGTGGGACAGCGTGGGCGGCCGGGCTTTGGAGCTGTCCTCCATGGGCATTCGGGTGGACCCGGAGAGCCTGGACCGGCAGCTCACCCTGGCCGGCTGTGACGACCGCCGGCAGCTGCCCTTCCACAAGATGCTTCTGGCAGGGGAGCTGCCCCTGACCATGGGCGGCGGCATCGGCCAGTCCCGGGTGTCCATGTTCCTCCTGGGCAAGGCCCACATCGGCGAGGTGCAGTCCTCCTTGTGGGACGAGGCCAACGTGGAGGCCTGCGAGGTGGCTGGAGTCCGGCTGCTGTAAGCCGATGGCGGCCTTGCCCAGCCCCCGCGGCAGCGGGGGACGGCGCGAAGGGCCGCAAATTTGCCGCAGAGCGGCGAATTTCCCCGGGCGGATTCATTTCGCCCGGGGATGAAGAAAAACAGGGGCCCCATGGCCGCCGGGGGCGGCCATGGGAACAAGGCCCACATCGGCGAGGTGCAGTCCTCCCTGTGGGATGAGGCCAACGTGGAGGCCTGCGAGGCGGCCGGGGTCCGGCTGCTGTAAGCCGCAGGAAAATGCGCCCAGAAAGAACAGTTGGGAGGATCCGGAGATGGTTCTGCTGCGGAAATACCGAATGGAGGATGTGGACTCCATCGCCCGCCACGCGGGGAACGAGAAGGTGGCCCGCTGGATGCGCGACAGCTTTCCCCACCCCTATACGCGGCAGGATGCCGAGACGTTTATTGCGTCGTGCATCGCCCGGGAGGGGCAGGGCCAGCTGGTCCGCACTATTGAGGTGGATGGGGCCGCCGTGGGGAGCATCGGCGTGTTTGTAGGCGGGGATGTCTATTGTAAAAGCGGGGAGCTGGGCTATTGGCTGGGAGAGGCATACTGGGGAAGGGGCATTATGACCCAGGCGGTGCGTCAGATATGTGAAGAGGCGTTCAGGCGTTTTCAGCTGCTGCGCATCGATGCCGAACCCTTTGCGGGGAACGCCGCCTCCCGCAGCGTACTGGAAAAGGCTGGCTTTACGCTGGAGGGAATTATGCGCCGGAGCGTGTATAAAAACGGACAGGTCCAGGATTCCTGCATGTATGCCCTGCTGAACGAGCAGTGAGGCGTGAACCATGACGGCTGCTGTGACCAAGTTAAACCTCGACGAGGCCCTGCGCTACATGGGCTGCCCGCCGGAGCGGGCCGATCCGGCGACCCGGGCGCTGGCCGAGTCCTGTGCCGGCGAGCTGCTTCAGGCGGCCCGGCCCCGGTGGGCCTGGAGGAGCTTCGACCTGGTACCGGAGGAGGGGGGCGTGCGCCTGTCCTGCGGGCTGCTGCTCCCCGGCCGGGATCTGAAGCGGCACCTGGAGGGCTGTGAGCGGGCGGCGCTGTTTTGCGCCACACTGGGGGCCGGGGTGGACCGGCTCATCCGCCGGTGGGAGAGCGTGGACATGGCCCGGGCTCTGGCCCTGGACGGCTGTGCCGCCGCGGCGGCGGAGGAGCTGTGCGACCAAATTGAGCGCGCGATTCAAAGCGAATTTCCCGGCTGCTCCTTCCCTTACCGCTTCAGCCCCGGATACGGGGATCTGCCCCTCTGTGTACAAAACGAGCTGCTGGATCTGCTGGACGCCCCCCGCCGGGTGGGGCTGACCGCCACGGCCAGCCATATTCTGATCCCCCGGAAATCGGTCACCGCCATTCTGGGCGTGTCCCGGGGGCGCGTCACCCAATCTGCACGCAGCTGTCTGGGCTGTCCGGCCCGGGACGGCTGCCAATACCGAAAGTCAGGTGGTCACTGTGGAATTTCGTGAATTGCTGAACGCCCCCGGGCCCATCCTTCTGGACGGCGGCATGGGGACCATGCTCCAGGCCAGGGGGCTGGCCATGGGGGAGGCCCCCGAGTTGGCGGCCCTGGAGCACCCGGACTGGCTGCTGGACATCCACCGCGCCTATGTGGAGGCGGGCAGCCAGATCCTCTGTGCCAACACCTTTGGCGCCAACCGGGAGAAGCTGCGCCGCACGGGCAGAACGGTGGAGGAGGTGGTCCCTGCCGCCGTCGCCCTGGCAAAGCAGGCCGCCGCGGGCCGGGCCCTGGTGGCCCTGGACGTGGGGCCCATCGGGCAGCTGCTGGAGCCCACCGGCACCCTCCAGTTTGAGGAGGCGGTGGACATTTTCAAAGAGATGGTCCGCGCCGCCGTGTCCGCCGGGGCGGACCTGGTGATGGTGGAGACCATGACCGACCTGCAGGAGTGCCGGGCCGCGCTGCTGGCGGTGAAGGAGTGCAGCAGCCTGCCGGTGATGGTGGCCATGACCTATGAGGAGCGGGGCCGGACCTTCCTGGGCTGTGACCCCGCCTCCGCCGCCCTGACCCTGGAGGGGATGGGGGCGGACGTCATCGGGGTCAACTGCTCTCTGGGGCCCAAGGAGATGGAGCCGCTGGCCCGGGAGCTGACCCGCTGGTCCACGCTGCCCATTTCCATCAAGCCCAACGCCGGCCTGCCCGACCCGGCGGGGGGCGGCTATGACATCGGGCCGCGGGAGTTTGCCGCGGATCTGGCTGTGCTGGCGGAGCAGGGGGTCAAGCTGTTGGGCGGGTGCTGCGGCACCACCCCGGAGTATATCGCCTGCCTGAAAGAGGCGCTGGCTGCCCACCCCTTCCGGGAGGTACCCCGGTCGGTCCCAGCCGCCGTGTGCAGCGGCGCCCGCACCGTTCCCATCGACCGGGTGCGGGTGATCGGCGAGCGGATCAACCCCACCGGCAAGAAGGCCATGAAGGAGGCCCTGCGCCGGGGGGACGTGGACTATATGCTGGGCCAGGCCATCGAGCAGACGGAGGCCGGGGCGGACATTCTGGACGTGAATGTGGGCCTGCCGGAGATTGACGAGGCGGAGATGATGGTCCGGGTGGTGAAGGCTCTCCAGGGGGTGACCGACGCCCCCCTGCAGCTGGATTCCACCCGTCCGGAGGTGCTGGAGGGGGCATTGCGGGTCTACTGCGGCAAGGCCATCGTCAACTCGGTCAACGGGGACGAGGAGAGCCTGGAGGCCATTTTGCCCCTGGTGAAGAAATACGGCGCGGCGGTGGTGGGGCTGACCCTGGACCGGAACGGCATCCCCAAGACCACCCAGGCCCGGATGGACATTGCCGGGCGGATTTTGGAGAAGGCCCTGTCCTTCGGCATCCGGCGGGAGGATGTGTATATCGACTGCCTGACCCTCACCGTGTCGGCGGAGCAGGAGGGGGCTGCCCAGACACTGGAGGCCCTCCGGCGGGTCCGCAGCGAGCTGGGGCTGAAAACGGTGCTGGGGGTGTCCAACATCTCCTTCGGCCTGCCCGCCCGGCCCCTGATCAATCAGAATTTCCTCACCATGGCCATGACCTGCGGGCTGGATCTGCCCATTCTCAATCCCAATGCGGAGGCCATGATGGCGGCGGTGCGCAGCTACCATCTGCTGATGAACATCGACAGGGAGGCGCGGGAGTTCATCGCCGCCTACGGCGACGCCCAGGTGTCCACCACAGTGGTCTCCGCCGGCCGCAGCCCGGGCGCGGCGGAGCCGGCCGGCGAGCGCAGCCTGGCCCAAATTGTGGAGGCGGGCCTGAAGGGGGAGGCCGGCCCGGCTGCCCGGCAGCTGCTGGAACACACCGACCCTATGGAGCTGGTGGATCAGGTGCTCATTCCAGCCCTGGATAAGGTGGGAGCGGACTTTGAGGCCGGGCGGGTGTTCCTGCCCCAGCTGATCCAGGCGGCGGGGGCCGCCCAGGCCGCCTTTGAGGTGGTGCGGGAGAAGCTGTCCAGCCACACGGGGCAGGAGACGGGCAAGGGGCCCGTGGTGCTGGCCACCGTGAAGGGGGACATCCACGACATCGGGAAGAACATTGTTAAGGTGCTGCTGGAAAATTACGGCTACACCGTGATTGACCTGGGAAAGGACGTGGACCCCGCCGCGGTGGTCCGGGCCGCCCGGGAGTTCCACGCCCCGCTGGTGGGCCTGTCCGCACTGATGACTACCACCCTGCGCAGTATGGAGGAGACCATCGCCCTGCTCCGCCAGGAGCAGGTGTCCTGCCGCGTGGTGGTGGGGGGCGCAGTGCTCACGCCGGAGTACGCCCGGCAGATCGGCGCAGATTTCTATGCCAGAGACGCCAAGGAGAGCGTGGACGTAGCCCGGCAGGTCATCGGATGATGGACAGGGGCGGCTGAAACTGCCTGATCGTCTGGCGGGCTGTTGTGATTTGAAATCGCGGCGTTTATAGGTCGGACGAGAAACTTATCTTGCTGTAAGGGGCGAAGGAAATCATGAAGCGGGCGTGTGTGGTGCTGTTTGGAATCGGTATTCTGCTGATTCTCTGGGGTGCAGGAGATCTGGTTTGCTGGGGTACTACGGGAAAGGAGCTGCTGGAGCGCTACCCGGACAGCGGGGCTGTGGCAGAATTGGTGGAGCACACCTTTATCGGCGGATGGATTAAGGCGGCACTGGGCCTCCTGGCCATCGGGGTGTGCGCCGCGGCGTTCGGAAAGGCGAAGAAGTCGTGATGCCGCAAGGTTTCCAAGCATGAGATTGACAAGTCCAATTTGACAGGGCAGCCGCCGGAAATCCGGCGGCTGCCCTGGGTTGTCAGGCGTAACGCTGGGTTCCAAATGTTTAGAACGAGAATGAGTGACAGAAAAGTAAGATGATTTGAGCTGGATTCTGGTTTTCGTTGCAGTCCGGCTGTGAGGCTGGTATAATAAAAAGGTCGAATTTTGGCAGCTAAGCGGACCAAGGAGGAATGAAATGGACGAAGAGCGGTATATGGAAGCGGGACGGCAGGAGAATATGCCGCCCAGATCCCGGCGGGAGGCCCCGCGGAGAGGGGGCGGCTGGATGGGAAAGGCTGCACTGGTCATTTCTGTTCTGGCGCTGGCAGTGTCGGCGGCTGCGCTGTCCCTGACCCTGCTGGGGAGAGGGGAGGAGGCGGCCCCGCCGGCGGAGCCGGAGACCTTTCCCTATCGGGATCGGCTGCTGACGGTTTTGGAGGGCGTGCCGGTGAACGGGTATGACCCGGTTCACTTCGGAATGGACGAGCGGGGCCGGGTTACCTACCAGCGGGATGGCGTGCAGGCCAAAACCGGCGTGGATGTGTCCTTCTACCAAAAGGAGATTGACTGGCAGGCGGTGGCGGCAGACGGAATTGATTTTGCCATCATCCGGGTGGGCTACCGGGGATACACGGAGGGCGGCCTGATCCTGGACAAATGCTTCGAGCAGAATATTCAGGGAGCGCTGGACGCCGGCCTGGAGGTAGGAGTCTATTTCTTCTCCCAGGCCATCAGCCCCGAGGAGGCCAGAGAGGAGGCCGCCTATGTGCTGGAACAGCTGGAGGGCTATGAGGTGACCTACCCCGTGGTCTTTGACTGGGAGTACATTACCTCCGGAGAGGGGGCGCGCACCGAGGGGATGGACGGCGAGACGCTGACCCAGTGCGCGCTGGCCTTCTGCGAGGAGATCCGTCAGGGCGGGTACGAGCCTATGGTCTACTTCAACCAGGATATGGGCTATCTCACCTATGACCTGCGGGAATTCACCGACCTGGCGCTGTGGCTGGCGGAGTACGACGAGCGGCCCGACTTCTATTACCACTTTGACCTGTGGCAGTACACGCACACCGGCACCGTGGCGGGGATCGAGGGAAATGTGGATTTGAATCTGGATTTGCGATAAGCAGAGAAACAGGACATCAGGCATCCAGCGCCTGATGTCCTGTTCGTTACAGGGCTCAGAGGGACAAAATTTCGTCGCCAATCCGCGCTGCCAGAGATTCCACCAGCCCGAAGTCCACATAGGGGTTATAGAGGGCCTCCAAATCGTCGTGCATGGCCTTGGCCTGGGCCAGGGAATCCACCGCCTCGTCCATCAGGGCGGCGGATACCTTTCGGGCAAAGCGCAGGCGGGGACGGCTGCGCCGCAGAAGCTCGCCATCGGCGGCGGCGTCCAGGCGAATGCGCCGGTAGGATTCCCCGGGGAAGGGCAGGGCGGGGGAGGAGGTGAGGAAGGCCAGCTCCAGCTCGGGGATCAACAGGTGGGCCAGGCGATCGGGGGCCATGGGATCGGGGCAGACCACCATGCCGAACCCCTCGGCGGCTGCGCCGGCCAGCAGATGGATCAGCAGCTCGTGGGCCAGGCCGTAGCTGTCCTCCAGAACATAGATCCGGCTGCACTGGGCCAGCGCCGTGTCAAACAGGCAGATGGGGCCCGCGTGGGTCACCGCCCCCAGAAAGCGCTGTCTGACGGAGCCTGGGGCGCCCGATTTCTTGCGGTGGATTTCCCGGGCAAAAATGCCGTGGGCCCGCTTGGCAAGCTTGTCAGTCAGAGTCTGGGTCAGGAGAATGGAGCGGGCGTCCTCGTTGATCTCCGCGCAGGCGCCCAGACAGCGGTAGGCCCGCTGATAGCACTCCTTATAGCCCGTCATACAGCCCATAATCTCCTGCCTCAGCGGTGCCAGGGCCTTCGGGTCATAGCAGTCCCCCATATTGACATAGCGCTCCACCACGCCGGGGTATTTGGGCTCCACCACATGGGGCGCGGTTCCGTCTACGATGGCCGCCTGAAGCTGAGGCAGCAGCAGGGCGTCCAGGGAGTCGTGGTCACCGGAGCACAGGATGTATTCCGTTTCCAGTCCGGCCTGCTCCATCCGCGCGCCCACCCGGCGCATCAGGGTGGACTTTCCGCAGCCCGGGCCGCCTTTTAAAATGTAGACTGCCTGTGCCTGTTCCGGCTGAATCAGCTCGGAGTACAGGGAGTAAAATCCGGCGGGGGAGTTGGCCCCCAGAAAGTATGCAATGTGAGGCAAAGAAGTCATAGCCGACCCTCCGAATCAATCAATTTCTACCCCAGCGTATGCCAAAAAGAAACCGTTGGTGCGCAGGAGCGCGAGTCATGGGCAAAGCGGCAGGGCCCGGGGAGCAGGGCGGCGGGAGGCGGAAATCCGGGGCGGAAAAGGAACTGCCAGACAGCGTACGCAGCTGTCTGGCAGTGACGAACAGAAGGGTGGAAAAGTCAGAAACGGCGGGGACTATGAGAGGTCGGCGGGCTCCGGCGCCGGATCCGGGGCCAGAGGCAGCAGGAAGGTGATGCGGGTGCCCACGTCCAGGCGGGAGACCACCTCGAACCACCCGCCGTGGCGGTCCACAATCCACTTGGCAATGGAGAGACCCAGACCGGTGCCGCCGGTTTTTCGGTCCCGGGACTGGTCGGTGCGGTAAAAGCGCTCGAAGATGTGGGGGATACCGTCGGGCGGGATGCCCATCCCCTCGTCCTGCACCGTGACCCGGGCGTGTCCCTGTCCCTGGGATACCCGCAGATAGACCCGCCCCCCCTCGGGGCTGTACTTTACCGCATTGTCCATCAGGATGCGGAGCACCTGCTTCATCAGGCCGGGGTCGGCGGATACCAGCACCGGCTCCTCCCCCCAGCGGGGCAGGAAGAGGCGATCCGGATGAATCATCTCCTCCTCCCGCAGCACCTCGCCGGCCAGAAGGGACAGATCCAGCCGCTGCAGCTTCACCGGCTGGGAGTCGTTGTCCCCGCGGGCCAGAAACAGCAGCTGTTCCACCAGCTTTTCCATGGAGGCGGCCTCCGAGCGGATGGCGTCAATGGACTCCTGAAGGGCCTCCGGGTCCGACTTGCCCCACCGGTCCAGCAGCGCCGCATAGCCCTGAATGACCGCAATGGGGGTGCGCAGCTCGTGGCTGGCGTCGGAGACAAACTGCATCTGGGCGCTGTATGCCTGGTTGACCCGGTCCAGCATGGCGTTGATGGCCTGGGCCAGGGCGTGCAGCTCCTTTTGGGTGGCGGGCAGATCGATGCGGCTGTCCAGATGCTTGGCGTTGATTTTATCCAGCTCCCCCGTCAGGCTCTCCAGCTCCCGGCGGGACATGTGGGTGGCGGAGTTGAGCCGGGCGGCGGTGGCGGCCAGCTCCTGGATGGGCCGCAGCACCTTTCGGATGGAGCGCTTGTTCCGGAACAGATTGGTGAACAGGGACAGCCCCTGACACACCAGCAGCACGATTCCCGCCCAGTAAATCACCCGGGCAATGCCGGACAGATCCACGGTAATGGCATAGGGCTCCCCGCCGTTGGGCAGCTCCACCGTATAGAAGGAGGTCAGATCCCAGCGGCGCAGGCCGTCTGCGGTCTCCTCCGGAACGGGGAGCAGGGGCGGGGCCGTATTGACCCCCTGGGTGAACCGGTCCAGGGGCGTGATGGTGTAGTCGCTGGCCTCCATCCAGTCCAGAGCCTCCTGGGTGGGTACGCCCCGCTCCGCAACCAGGGCGGCCACGTCGGCGCAGCGCCCCTCGGCATAGAGCACCACGCCAATGACGGCCATGACCACCAGCAGTAGGTCCATCACCAGGAAGATACCCAGCTGCCGCAGAAAAAAGCCGATGTTCAGGCGAAAGGTCAGGGAGGACTCCCGCACCGCTGTGATGGGGTCCGCCGGCGGAGGGGACTGAAAGCGCGTTTTTTTGTTCATGGTCCCTCCTTTCCGGAATGGGCGGCACAGGGGTGCCGGGGTTACAGCACACCCTTCAGCCACTCCTGGACGGCGGACAGGTTCTGGAAGGATACATAGGTGCCCCCATAGCGCAGAAAGTCCAGCTGCTGCTGCTCCAGAGGGGTGCGATTGGGCCCCTTGTCCTGTAAAGCACGGCGGATGGAGCGGGTGGCCATATCGGTCATTTTCCGCTTTGTCCAGCTCAGGCGGCTGGGATCCCAGCCGCCCTGGGCGTAAAAAATGGGGGCCCCGCCGGTCTCGTTGGACTGGTGCAGGATCTGGAGCATCTCCTGACAGGGGGGAGACATCCCAACGCCCAGCACACCCTTGACGTCAAAGAGCTTCCGGGCCTCCTTCAGGCCGGTAATGCGCCCCGCCATCAGGGGGCCCAGATAGAAAACCGGGCTGCCCCGGTCCAGCTGTCTCTTGGCCTGGGACAGCTCACAGAGCTTCATGTGGTTTACCCGGGAGAGCATTTCTGCATATTCCCGGGTGAAGCCGGTGTTGGATGTGTATACGATAACCATGTACGCAAACTCCCCTTTTGGCGGTTTATCCTTGGCCTATTGTGATAGATACACAGAGCGAGCCGTCTCCTCCACGGGCCCGCTTTCCGATTACAGCAGCCTCACAGGGGGACGCACTGACGGCCGCGATTGCCGCCGCCGGGATGCCCCCGTTCCAAACCGAAATCACTCCTCCCGGATGACGTAGCCCACGCCCCGGACGGTGTGAATCAGCTTGACGCCGAAGGCCTCGTCGATTTTGCTGCGCAGAAAGCGGATATATACGTCCACCGAGTTGGTCTCGCCCACAAAGTCAAAGCCCCACACGCTGTCCAGAAGGGCCTCCCGGGTGAGGACCCGGCCCTTGTTTTCCAGCAGGTGGCGCAGCAGGTCAAACTCCTTCTTGGTCAGCTCCACCGCCTGCCCCTTCACTGTCACCTGGTGGCGCTCCACGTCCATGGACAAAGGGCCGGCGGCCAGCATGTGGCCGCCGCGGCCGCCTTTGTTCCGCAGGGCGGCCCGGATGCGGGCCAGCAGCTCCTCAATGGCAAAGGGCTTGGTGATATAGTCGTCCGCGCCGGAGTCCAGGCCGGCCACCTTGTCTATCACGCTGTCCCGGGCGGTAAGCATAATTACTGGGACCTGACTCTCCCGCCGCAGGCGGCGCAGCACCTCCATGCCGGACAGCTGGGGCAGCATGATGTCCAGCAGCACCAGATCAAAGCCCCCCTGAAGGGCCAGCTCCAGTCCGCTGCGGCCGTCCAAGGCCTTTTCCACCTGATAGCCCTCGTATTTCAGCTCCAGCTCCACCATGCGGGCCAGCTTTTCCTCGTCCTCAACCAGGAGAATGCGATCTGCCATACCGTTTTTCACCTCGAACTTGTTATCCATCCTTGCCGCCGCCCAGCAGCTCGTCTTCGATGTGGCGCTCCAGATCCGCGGCCTGGCGCTCGATGTCCTCCGCCTGCCGCTGGGCCTGCTGAGCGGTCTCCGACGGGTTCCGGCGCTGGCGGTTCAGCTCGTCCATGACCTGCCGGCCCAGATCCGCCGCGGTGTCCGCCACGCTTCCCATCACGCCGTTGAGCTCCTCCCGCTCCAAATCCGGGCCGGAAAACCGGTACCGGAAGCCGAAGAACAGCCCCAGAATCAACAGAGGCACCGTCACCCAGGGGGCGAAGATAACCAGCAGAATCAAAATCAGAACCGGCAGGGCCGTAATGGGCTTGTCGCGGTGCCAGATTTCCAGCTCATTGTCCACCAGCCAGCGGCGCAGAATTTGAAACAGCCGCCGGAAGCCGCCCTTGGACACGGAAACGGTTACCACGCCGCCCTTTTTATGCTTTTTCCCCTGCTTCTCTCCGGCCGGCACAGCAGACGGGGGCATGGGGGGCGGGGGGACCTCGCCCTTGGTGGAGAAATAGGCCCCTTCCTCCCGGGGAATGGCGCCCTTCTCCTCCAGATAGATCAGCGCGTCCAGCAGATTTCCGCCGCTGTATTCCAGAGCCTGCTTGGCCAGAGCGTAGCTGACATTGGCCTTTTCCCGCAGCTTTTCCACCTGTTCCAGCGTGATTTCCATAAAAACGGCTCCTTTCCTCCGGAGTGTACCAGCCTGATGTGGAAAGCATACCATAGCCGTGTTGAAAGAAAATTGACTCATCATTAAAAAATCATGAAAGAAAGGGCGGCAGGGCGCGCCTTGTCCTTTTGATTATACTATGATATAATAACTTCTGCAAGTTCTGTGACGAAAACCTGAAGGGAGGTGGAGCGCTGTGAAGCGCACAAAGAACTGGATTGTCTGGCTTCTGACGGCGGCGCTCTGTCTGGGCCTGCTGGCAGCGCCGGCCCGGGCGGAAACGATCTGCTTCGTCGCCCTGAACGACAATATCCCACCTATCTCAGGGGACACCATCCCCATCTGGTCGGGGGGTGTGCTGTATGTGCCCTATACTATCTTTGACCGGACTCTGGTCAACAATGTGGACCTGGGGGTCTATGTCAGCCGCAGCAGTACCAGCGTTACCCTCTGGAATATGCGGCAGATTCTGGTATTTGATCTGGTAACAGGGGCCTGCTGGGACGACATCTCGGGGGAGGTCTTTGACTATGCACGGGCCATCGTGCGCAACGGACGTCCCTATGTACCCCTGCAGATGGTCTGCGATTTCTTCGGCCTGTCGTGCAGCTATATCAACCTGCCCCAGGGGGATATGGTGCGCATCAAAAGCAGCGATGTAGGGCTCAATGATGCGGAGTTTGTGGACGCGGCGGGGGATCTGATCAACCGCCGTCTGCGGGAGTACAGTCAGAGCCTGACCCCGGACCCCACCCCCGCAGTCCCCTCCGACCCGCCCCAGACCAACCTGGGGGACGACCCGGAGGAGGAGACTTCCACTGGTTCCGTCTCCACCTATCTGGCCTTTGCCTGTGAGAGCGGGGCGGGGATTGGAGAGATTCTGGACACCCTGGACGGCCGGGATGTGTACGCGCTGTTTCTGCTGACGCCGCAGGTGATAGCGGAGGAGGGGGATCTGGTGCGCCGCATCCTGGGCACGGGCCACAGCCTGGGAATTTTGGCCCAGGGGACAGGCCTGGAACAGACACGCGCCCTGCTGGAAGAGGGAAACCAGCTGCTGGAGGCGCTGGTCCGGACCCGCACCACCGTCGCCTGTGTCCCCGAGGGACAGCAGACGGCCCTGGAGCGGGAGGGGTGGATCTGCTGGGAAGAGACGCTCGCCCTGGCTCCAAGCGATACAGTGGGAGCGAACACCTTTGCCTCCAACACGCTGCGTCGGCTGGAGGGGCGGACCAGAAGCACCTATCTGACAATGGAAGGGGGAGAAAACACCGCGCGGGTCCTGTCCTCGCTGCTCAGGCAGCTGGAAAACAACAGCTTTGTGGTGACGATCCCCGCGGAGACAAGGCTATGAGACAGCTGGATTTGACAAGGTCCGCACCCGGCGCCGACCAGGAACGGACGGCCCGCCTGGCCCGGCATCTGGAGGCGCGGCTGAGAGACTTCGGCCCCGGGGGACCGGAGGTGCTGTCCTGTGATCAGCGGACAGGCACTGTAACCGCCCGGTTCCCGGGACATAGCACAATGGATATCCTGGAGCAGCTGGACACCCGGTTCCATATCCGGGCGGTCCGGGAGGGAGAGACGGCGGTGTTTCACCTCTCACCCGACACCCGCTTTGAAGATCTGGACTACCTGTGGGGCTGCCTGTTTGAACTGCTTTAGACGAAAAATGGACGAAACGGGCGCTTGTTCGCCCGGAGCACGACAAAAAATCTCCCCGCGGCTGTGTGCCGCGGGGAGATTTTTCATACTCGGAAAGCAGATTACAGGTCGACGCTGCCGGACTCCTTGCCGTTGATGACATAGTAGGCCTTCTGCTCTTCGGGCTTGACATACAAAGCCAGATGCTTGATGGTGGAAGCCCGGTGGCCCTGGGCCACAAAGGCGGCCTTGGCCTTTTCCACCAGCTCAGCGCTGTTCCACTCGCTGCCGCCGAACTGGATGAATACCTCGTCGCCCTTTTTGGCGGCAGGCTTCACAGCGGGCTTCTTCTCCTTTTTGACGGCGGGCTTGACGGCCGGCTTTCTGCCCTTCTTCTCCGCGGCGGGAGCGGAAGCGGCGGACTGTGCAGTCTCCGAAGCGGGGACAGCGGAAGCCGCATCCTTCTTGGCTTCTTTCTTCAGCATGTTCCATTTCTCCTTCCCAATGTTGCGGTATCTGATATTTTGAACAGGTTTCCCGGAACTTTATACGGCTGTATTGTACTCGCTTTTGTGGGAATATGCAAGGTTATTGTGGAAATTTATGTATTTGTTCAAATGGAAGGGGCGAAAAAGGGCGGATGCGGTGCAGAAATCACATGAAACGATGGGAAAATTCGGGGATTCAGCGGCTGAGGTACCGGGGCGGACGGTACTGCAGGGCCTCGGCCAGATGCGCTTCCTCGATAGACGGACTGTCATCTAAATCGGCAATCGTTCGGGCCACCCGCAGAATACGGTCATAGCTGCGGGCGGTAAGGCCCAGGCGGTCAAAGGCCCCCTTCATCAGCCTGGTGCACGCCTCGTCCAGGGCGCAGAAGCGATCCAGCTCGTCCCGCTCCAGCCGGGCGTTGCATACCGCCCCCTGCGGGCCGCGGCGGACGGCCTGGGCGTTCCGGGCCCGGTTGACCCGCTCCCGAATCGCGGCGGAGGACTCGGCCCGCCCCCGCTGGGCCAGCTCCTCGAACTCCAGCGCGGACACCTGGACGAACAGGTCGATGCGGTCCAGCAGCGGACCGGACAGCCGGGAGAGGTATTTCTTGACCTCCTGCTCCGTGCACCGGCACCGGCCGCCGGGGTGGCCGTACCAGCCGCATTTACAGGGATTCATGGCGCACACCAGCATGAACCGGCTGGGATAGGTCACGGTGCCGGAGGCCCGGGAGATCTGGACCTGGCCGTCCTCCATGGGCTGGCGCAGCACCTCCAGCACCTCCTTGGGGAACTCGGGCAGCTCGTCCAGGAACAAGACGCCGTTGTGGGCCAGGGAGATCTCTCCCGGCCTTGGATTGGTGCCGCCGCCTGCCATCCCCATGGGGGAGACGGTGTGGTGGGGGGAGCGGAAGGGGCGCACGTCAATCAAAGGCTGCGCGGCGGAGGTGAGCCCCATGACCGAGTGAATTTCAGTGGTCTCCAGCGCCTCCTGCCGGGTCATGTCGGGGAGAATTCCGGGCAGGCGGCGGGCCAGCATGGATTTGCCCGAGCCCGGCGGGCCCGACATGAGTACGTTGTGCCCTCCGGCCGCCGCAATCTCCAGGGCCCGCTTTACCTGCTCCTGCCCCTTTACCTCGGCAAAGTCCGGACAGTGGGGGGCGCTCTCCCCCGGTGTCCAGACGGGGGCGGGGGCAATGGGCTCCTCCCCGGACAGGTGGCGGCACAGCTGTGCCACATCCCGCACGGGATAGACCTCCGGCCCCTGGGCCAAAGTGGCCTCGGCGGCGTTTTCCTCGGGAACAAAGAGGGCCTCGATGCCCTCCCGCCTGGCGCACAGGGCCATGGGCAGCATTCCCGCGCAGGGCCGCAGCTGCCCCGACAGAGACAGCTCCCCCACAAAGGCGCACGGCCGGCGGGGCAGCTTCAGCTGCCCTCCCGCAGCCAGAATGCCCACCAGGATGGGCAGGTCATAGAGGGTGCCCGCCTTTTTCAGATGGGCGGGAGCCAGATTGACCGTAATGCGGCTGACAGGAAAGGTGAAGCCGGTATTCTTGATGGCGGCGCGCACCCGCTCCCGGGCCTCGCTGACGGCGGCATCGGGCAGGCCCACCACCGTGAAGGCGGGCAGTCCTCCGGACAGATCGCACTCGCAGGACACCGGGTAGCCGGAAACCCCGTGCAGGCCCAGGGACCGGACGGAACATACCATGGCGAAACCTCCTTTCGCATCCGCGGCTGGGGATACGAACGCTGTGTCCCTATTTTACCCGCTTCCCGGCTCAAATGCAAGCCGGGTCCGCGCCGCCGGGATATGGAGAATGCGGGAGAACGGCCGGGGGAGGGGAAATAGGCAATCTTCCCAGACAACTGCGGGAAAAAGATGCCGTTTTAGACAAAAAGGCATATTTTTCCCAGATTTGGAGGTGAAAAAGGTGGAAGATTTTATCCCATTCAGATTTACAAATCTGAAAAAAAGTGATACACTATTTGACGTAAATCAGACCTGTCCGCTTCCCTGCCGCGGAAGCGGTCCTGTCCTGTGCAGTTATAACTTTTTACCTATGATAGTTATAGCTGAAACGTTCTGAACCGGGGCACAGCCGATGCCCGGACAGGTGTGGACAGACGGCGGACAAGCTGCTTGCAGACCGCCGGCTGAAATAAGGAAGAAAGTAGGGAACTCTATGGCAAGAAAGTTCAAAACCATGGACGGAAACAATGCGGCCGCGTATGTCAGCTACGCCTTTACCGAAGTGGCCGGCATTTACCCCATTACGCCGTCCAGCCCTATGGCCGATTATGTGGACCAGTGGGCCGCCCAGGGGCAGAAGAACATCTTCGGCACCACCGTCAAGGTCATCGAGATGCAGTCTGAGGCCGGCGCCGCCGGCACCGTCCACGGCTCTCTGAACGCGGGCGCTCTGACCACCACCTATACTGCGTCTCAGGGCCTGCTGCTGATGATCCCCAACATGTATAAGATTGCCGGCGAGCTGCTGCCTGCCGTCTTCCATGTCTCCGCCCGCACCGTGGCCACCCAGTCCCTGAACATCTTCGGCGACCACTCCGACGTGATGGCCTGCCGCCAGACCGGCTTTGCCATGCTGGCCGAGGGCAACGTGCAGGAGGTTATGGATCTGGCCCCTGTGGCCCATCTGGCCGCCATCAAGGGCCGCGTCCCCTTTATCAACTTCTTTGACGGCTTCCGCACCTCCCACGAGATCCAGAAGGTCGCCATCTGGGACTATAAGGATCTGGCCGAGATGGTGGATATGGACGCGGTGGAGGCCTTCCGCAAGCGCGCCCTGAATCCCGAGCATCCCACCATGCGCGGCTCCCACGAGAACGGCGATATCTTCTTCCAGCACCGCGAGGCCTGCAACCCCTACTACGACGCCCTGCCCGAGATCGTCGAGGAGTACATGGGCAAGATCAACGCCAAGCTGGGCACCAACTATCAGCTGTTCAACTACTATGGCGCCCCCGACGCCGACCGCGTCATCATCGCCATGGGCTCCATCTGCGACGTGGCCGAGGAGGTCATCGACTACCTCAACGCCAAGGGTGAGAAGGTCGGCCTGATCAAGGTCCGCCTGTACCGCCCCTTCCGGGCCGACAAGCTGATTGCCGCCATCCCCGCCACCGCCAAGAAGATTGCGGTGCTGGACCGCACCAAGGAGCCCGGCGCGCTGGGCGACCCCCTGTATCTGGACGTGGTCACCGCTCTGGCCGGCGCCGGCATCACCGACAAGACCGTGGTGGGCGGCCGCTACGGCCTGGGCTCCAAGGATACGCCTCCCAAGAGCGTGTTCGCCGTGTATGAGAACCTGGCCCAGGATGCGCCCAAGAACCACTTCACCATCGGCATCGTGGACGACGTGACCGGCTCCTCCCTGGAGGAGAAGGACGCCCCCAACACCGCGGCCGAGGGCACCATCGAGTGCAAGTTCTGGGGTCTGGGCGGCGACGGCACCGTGGGCGCCAACAAGAACTCCATCAAGATCATCGGC
>JAHYYS010000014.1:0-617 GCA_019424865.1 bacterium | reverse complement strand
GTACGACTCCAAGAAGACCGGCGGCGTGACCATCAGCCACCTGCGCTTCGGCGATCACCCCATCCGCAGCCCCTATTATATCAACAAGGCTGACTTTGTGGCCTGCCACAACCCCAGCTATATTGTCAAGGGCTTCCCCATGGTCCGGGACGTGAAGCCCGGCGGCACCTTCCTGATCAACTGCCAGTGGTCCCCTGAGGAGCTGGACAAGCACATGCCCGCCGTGGCCAAGCGCTATATCGCGGCCAACAACATCCAGGTCTATACCATCGACGCCATCGACCTGGCCGCCAAGATCGGCATGGGCAAGCGCACCAACACCATCCTTCAGTCCGCCTTCTTCTCCCTGGCCAAGGTCATGCCCCAGGAGGAGGCCATCCAGTATATGAAGGACGCGGCCACCCACTCCTACCTGAAGAAGGGCCAGGACATTGTGGACATGAACCACAAGGCCATCGACGCCGGCGCCACCGCCTATCAGAAGTTTGAGGTCCCCGCCTCCTGGGCCACTGCCGAGGACAGCAAGCAGGACGGCAGCCTCACCGGCCCGGAGAAGCTGGTGAAGATGGTGGAGTCCATCCTGGATCCCGTGGACCGCATGGACGGCGACAGCCTGC